>CAYUMA010000419.1:0-6173 GCA_964445675.1 uncultured Pseudomonadales bacterium
GCGATCAACGACTTCATGAAGCCGGACCGCATCATCATCGGTTCCGACAACGGCCATAGCACGCGTGCGCTCGAGCAGCTGTATGCACCGTTCAACCGTAACCACGATCGGATTCTGCACATGGATGTGCGCTCGGCGGAACTGACCAAATACGCGGCCAACGTGATGCTCGCGACGCGCATCAGCCTGATGAACGAGTTCGCAAATCTCGCGGACCGTCTCGGCGCCGACATCGAAGCGGTTCGCCGTGGAATTGGTTCGGATCCCCGTATCGGTTTCAATTTTATCTATCCGGGCGCGGGTTACGGCGGCTCCTGCTTTCCGAAAGACGTCAGAGCGCTGTTGCACACCGCGATGGTCAACGGTTATTCGGCGGAGATCATCCGCGGCGTCGAACTCGTCAACGAGCGCCAGAAGCAGGTGTTGCTGGACAAGATCCTGCATCACTTCGACGGTTCGATCGGCGGCCGCACGTTTGCGATCTGGGGTCTTGCGTTCAAACCCAATACCGACGATATGCGTGAAGCGCCGAGCCGCACGTTGATGGAGGGTCTGTGGGAGCGCGGCGCCCTCGTGCGCGCCTACGACCCGGCAGCACACGCCGAAGCGCGGCGGTTGTACGCGAACCAGACGGGTTTCACGCTATGTGAGCGCCGTGACGACACCCTCGACGGCGCGGATGCGCTGGTCGTGATCACCGAGTGGAACGAGTTTCGCAGTCCGGATTTCAACGTCCTCAAAGCGCACCTGCGCGAGCCGGTGATCTTCGACGGGCGCAACCTCTACGATCCCGACTACCTGGGCCAACTGGGCTTCAGCTATTACGGCATCGGGCGCGGCACCGGCGATCGAGGATTCCCTCCTATTGGGAAATAGGGCTTGATACGGGTTCGCCGCGGCTGCTCAATTTCGAGCGCGACGTGACGGCAATTGTTGATGAAACATCCCGAGGTCGACCGCCATCGCCATTGCCTCGTAACCCGAGTCATTCGGATGGAGATGGTCGCCGCCGTCGTAGAGCGGTAGCAATCTCGTCGGATGGCTCGGATCGCGCATCACGCGATCGAAGTCGACGACATCGTCGAATTCTCCGCTGCGACGGATGAACTCGTTCACGGCCTGACGCTTCGCCTCGCCCTCCTGGATGAAGTACCCCGCGCCGTCGAACGGAAGCAGCGTGCCGCCGATGACTTTGATGCCTTTCAGGTGTGCGCGACTGATCAGATGGCGATAGGCCTGGATCATTTCTTCGGCGCTCACAGCTTGTGGATTCGGAACCTGAATCGCCGAATACCCAATGTCGTTGATTCCGACCAGCACGATGACGAACGCAACCTGGGTCTGCGCGATCACGTCACGATCGAAGCGCGACAGCACACTCGGCCCGATCACGTTGTGCAGCAGGCGATTGCCGCTGATCCCTTGGTTGACCACCGACAAGTCACGCGGCCGTTTGCGCTCGAGCAACCGCTCAGCGAGACGGTCCGGCCAGCGGCGATTGGCGTCCACCGTTGCGTTGAATCCGTCGGTGATGGAATCGCCAAACGCGACGATCGCCAACGTCTCATCGTCAGCGCGTACATCGATCCCCGATAGGAAATAGCGGACTTGTGTGGTCGTCGGCGTCGGCATGGTGGGCGCTGCAGTGAGATTGCCCGCACCAGCATTCGAGATATAGGTCGTCTGACGTCCGAGCGTGTGCACGCTCAATGCAGGTGTTGGATTTGGCAGATGGATGCTTACCACGAGCTCGCAGAGATCGGAAACGTTGAGACGAACCGGATCGCTCACGACCAACGCACCGGGTGCGATTGTGACGAGCGCACTGCCGCCAAACGTGAGCGAGCGATCCGAACCAGGCTGAGTAGCAGCGCCCACACCATGCACGGCTATGCGCGCCTCGCCGATGACGAGCGAGTCGGTCCCAAACGTGTTGTGCAGCTGCACGCGAACCCGATCGCCGCCTTTGCTGATGCGCGCAATCATGCGAATGGTCTGATTGCTGAACTTAAGCAGCGTAGGCTGCCCAAAGGTCGGCTCGGCGCCCGCATGCGGGCTCGCGCCCCAGGTCGCCACCCAGTTGTCGTCCCGCTCGTCGTGGACCCGCGAATCGAATGCCGACGCCTGCGGCACACTCAACAGCAGCGACCCCAACGCAAGGATCGCGACCAGACGCATCAAAGGCTCGAGCAGGATTCTGTTGGAACGGTGGTCGCGCGAACGACCTATTGCGGTAAGAATCACGAATTCCTCCTTTTAGTGCCGCGTAATAGCTGAAGCCCAGTTGGCGGTCGAGGATTCAAATCTGCTTGATATTGGATGTAGGTAGCCCTTGCTCGATGCGACGACGCGGCCCCATGTTCGACATCAAACAAGGCGGTGTACACAAGCAGCGCAAGGAGTCCGCGGCGCAAACACCGACCAATCGAAAAGGGCCGCATCGATGCCGACGCGGCAGCCATCGCACTTCACCTCGTAAAAGACCGTATCTCCCATCGGGTTAGCTCGGGGTTGAGTCAGAGTCATCTTCTGGTTAAGTTGTCAACGTGTGGACGGTCGAATTCAATCACGACGCCGTGAAAGCTTTGCTGCGAATGCCACGCCACCAGGCGCTTCGCATTCGAACGCAGATCGATCGGCTCGCCCGGGATCCCCGGGCGGCGCCGAACGTGAAGAAGCTCACCGAGCATCCGGGATATCGGCTGCGCGTCGGCGACTGGCGCATCGTCTACCTTCTCATACAGGAGCGGCTGGTCATTCGCGTCATTCGCATCGCGTCACGAGGAAGCGTCTACAAATGAAGACGAACGTTCAAATCCTGGAAACCAAGGGGAAGCCCGCTTTCGCGGTGCTGCCGATCGCCGAGTACAGCAGGCTTCTGGAACTCGCCGAGGATGCCCACGACGCAGCAGTGTTGCATCGCGCGGCGAAGCGCCTGGCGAGCGGTGAAGAGGCGACGGTGCCCGCGGAAGTCGTCGATCGGCTCCTGGCCGGCGAGCCACCGATTCGCGTCTGGCGCGAAGTGCGCGGGCTCGCGGCCGTCGCGTTGGCGCAGCGCGTCGGCGTGACTCCGGCTCACATCTCGAAGCTCGAGACCGGCAAAGGCATGCCGTCGCTGAGCTTGTTGCGCAAGCTCGCACGTGCGCTGGACGTCGACATCGACATGCTGGTCGGGCACGACGAATAGTGCTCAACGGCGGTCGGCATGCCGGCCGCACGTGATGCGACGAAGGCGGCCGCGCTGGCCGCGAAACTCGGCGCAGAATCCGGCGGCGGTCGAGGATTCAAATTTACTTGATACTGGATATTCGTACAGGTAGCCTGGACAACCCTGTATGGAAATACAGTCTCAATCATGGCAGACCATCCTCCTACTTCTGTCCAGACCTTACTCACTCACCCCGATCTGTGGCGCGCGGATCGCATCGAGCCCAACAGCCAGACCATCAGCACCGGCTATCCGCAGCTTGATTCGTTACTGGCCGATCGCGGCTGGCCCAAGGCCGGTCTGGTGGAATTGCTATCCGCGCAGACAGGCATTGGTGAACTACGCCTGCTGAGTCCCGCATTGGCGGCATTGAGTATTCAAGAACAGCGCTGGCAGGTCTGGATCGATCCACCGCATATTCCCTACGCTCCGGCATTGGCCGAACTCGGCATCGACATCGGCAAAGTGCTGCTGGTGCGTCCAAAAACTCATGCGGATGCGTTGTGGGCGCTCGAGCAGAGCGTCAAATCCGGTGCCTGCAGCGCGGCGCTCGCGTGGCTCGATGACTCCAAGCTCGTCGTAAAAGACGTGCGCCGGCTCAAGCTCGCGGCGAGACGCGGCGAAACTCTGACGGTGCTGTTTCGTCCGGATACGGCCGCGCGGCGTCAATCGATGGCCGAACTTCGCATCCGGTTGCATCACGCACCGGCGCCGGATCGTTTACGCATCGAAATTCTGAAGCGGCGCGGCGGTTGGGCGACGGAACCTGTCGCGCTCGAACTCAAACATCGCACGACGCGCGTGACCCGCCGCGAACTGCGCGAACAGTTGTTGCAGTGGCGCGCAAAAAGCCTGCGACCCATCGCGGGGCTCCCGCCTCTGCTCGCCTTCCCTGATAAGCAGCCTGATAAGCAGCCGGGCCAGCAATCGGTATCTGCAAGGCGTTAGTGTCGTGCTGTGGTTCTGTGCGGAACTGCCGGCCCTGGGTCTCGAGGTAAACGCGAGACGGATGTTGGACGCAGGCATCCCCGCGGTGCTGGTGCAAGACAATCGTGTGGTTGCGTGTAATGCCGCGGCCAACGAGTGCGGCATCGTCAACGGCAGTAGCCTCGCAACCGCCCATAGCCTCAGTCACCGTCTCGTGCATTTCAGCCGCGACGTCGACGCCGAGCACGAACGCTTGCGATTTCTCGCCGATGCGGCGTACCGCTTCAGCGGCAGCATCAGCATCCACGAACCATCGGCGATTCTGCTCGAAGTCAGCGGCAGCTTAAAACTATTCGGCGGCCTCTATGGATTGAAGCGCAGCTTAATCGGCTTGTTAGGTGAGTTCGGACATCGAGCGGTAGTGGGTATCGCTCACACTCCGCTTGCAGCGCTCGCGCTGGCTCGCGCCGAGGAAAACTGTGAGCTGCCGCGTTTTCCGGCAGCGCAGGACGTGAAGGCGCTGATTCTCAAAACCCTGCGGCGGATCCCGCTGTGCCATACGCAATGCGATCGCGGCACCATCGAGCGCTTCTCGAACATGGGGCTGCAAACCCTCGGTGAAGTATTCAGATTGCCGACCGCCGAACTGGGCCGCCGGTTCGGACCCAAACTGCTCGATTACCTCGAACGCCTGTCCGGGCAACGACCCGATCCCAGGATCAACATCACGCCCGCCGCAAGCTTCATGAGCGAACTTGCGTTTCTCGAAAGCATCTCGAGCAAACAAGCGCTGGCTTTTCCGATGCAGCGCCTCGCGCAGGATCTCGACAACTGGCTGATCAGCCGGCAACTCGGCGTGCTGCGCATCAAGTGGCGTTTTGCGTCATTCAATGCGGAGGCGACGACGATGGAAGTGGAGTTCGCCGAACCCCAGCAAAGCAAACAGACCTTGTTGTCGATCAGCCGGCTGAAGCTCGAAACGCTGGATCTGCCCGAGGAAGTGCTCTCGCTCCGTCTCGTCTCGCTTCGGCTCGCACCGTGGCAGGCCGGGAGCCATTTGTTGTTCGCCAAGACGCAACAGAGCGGCCATTCGCCGGCCGAACTGATCGATCAGTTCAAAGCGCGGTTGGGTGACGGCGTCTGCTGCGGCATCAGCATCGATGACGATCACCGTCCGGAACTCGCGTGGCGGCCGACGGCTCCCAACATGGAACCAAAGGGGCGTCGATCACAGCAGCCGACCACGCGCAGGCCGCCGTGGCTGCTGGCAGAGCCACGACCGGCACTGCGCCGTCATCTGAAGCTGCTGCGCGGCCCCGAGCGGATCGACGTCGGCTGGTGGAAAGCCACCGACATCAGCTGCGCACTTGTGCCGGGCAGTCTCGGCCAACGCGACTATTTCATCGCACGCCATGCGGACGGCAGCCAGTGCTGGGTATTCAGCGACCAGAATGGGGAGTGGTTCATCCATGGCTACTTTGCATAATGGATTTGGGCATGATGGATTTGGGCCTGACGTTTTTGCAGAGCTGCACTGCAAGAGTAACTTCAGCTTTTTGTACGGCGCTTCGCATCCCGAAGAATTGGTCGCACAAGCGGCCGAACTCGGCTACCGGGGCATCGCGATCACCGACGAATGTTCGTTATCCGGCGTCGTCAAGGCGCATGAGGAAGCCAAAAAGCACGGGATTACGCTCGTCATCGGCGCCGAATTTATGCTGAGCGAAGGCATCAAGCTCGTGCTGCTGGCGCCACACCGCGTCGCTTACGGAGCGCTCTCGACACTGATCAGCCGCGCGCGCCGGCGCAGTCCGAAGGGCACCTATCGGCTGTCGATCGATGATCTGAGCTGGGGTGCTGGGGATTGTTTTGCGCTGTGGGTTCCCCAGACCACGACGATGAGCGTGCTGCTCGATGAGGGTCGGCGCCTGCGCAGCAAACTGCCACACCTGTGGATCGCGCTGGAGCTGCTGCAGAACGGCGACGACCTCGACCTCGCGGCGGTCGCTCTGACGCTGTCGATGCGGCTCGATCTGCC
>CAYUMA010000420.1:0-2431 GCA_964445675.1 uncultured Pseudomonadales bacterium
GGCGCTGATAGACGCGTTCGTCGGGCGCCGCGCCGCGACGGCGATCGATCTGATGGTCGAGGATCTGCTCCCAGTCGAGTTCTTCGCCATCGAGCACGCGCCGCGTGCGCTGATAAGCCTGCAGCGGCAGCTGTTGAAACTGCCTGCGCACCCGCTGCTCGTGCGGCGCGATGCGCCTGAGCAGATCGGCGACGGCGGTCGCGTCGCCGGCTTCAGCGCGGCGCTCATACAGGCGGCACCAGCCGCGCAGATACTGCTGTGCGTTCGCATCCCACTCGTCGTACAGATAGCTGACCCCGACCGGTTTACCGTCGTCGCCGAGTGCGTGGCGGACGTTGTTGCGTTCCATGTCGAGGCGGCGCGCCAGCGTGTCGCGCGCGTCGCTGCGGCGCCGCACTTCGATGTCGGGCGGGCGCTCGGCACCGGCATCGCCGCCGCTTCCTTCCTCATCGCTCGCGCTGGTCGCGATCGCGGCGTCCAGCCCCGCGAGTTCTTCGTCCCAATCGTCGATGCGGTCGTCGCGCTGCAGCCATTCGAGCGGTGGCGCGCCGTGCATCGGTGGACGCTCGAGCTCGAATCGAGTCGCGTCTGCGTCGATGCTGATCAGCGCACCCGTCGCCGCGGGCACGAGCCCGGCGGATTCGAGTACTGCATAACTCTCGACGACTGCGGCGGCCGTCGTATAGACGTCGGCGGTCATATGTTGCACGGTCGCGGTCAACGCCAATAGCGCGTCGACGGCGCCGCTCACGTCGCGGTCGATCAGCTCTCCTGGTGGCGCGCCAAGCGTGAAGCGCAGCACCGCCTCGAGCACGTCGCGTAGCTCTGCAATGAACTCGAGCGGTCGCCGACGAGCCAACTCGGCCGCGGCCTCGCGCCGATAATCGCGTTGGATACCCGGATACGCGGCGAGCATGCGGCAATCGATGCGATGCGCCTCGAACAAACGCAACAGCAGGTGGGCGAGCGGTGGATACGTGAAGCACGTGTAGAACGCGTCGAAGTCCGATTCGCGGACGAGTTCACCGGTACCGCGACGCGTGCCGAGCGTCGGTGATCGCTCGATGGCCGTCGCGATGCGGAACTCGAACGTGCCGAACTCGCGATACCCGAGCTGATGCAGAGCCAGCAAGCGATAGCCGCGCCGATTGAACTGCGCCTCGGCATGCGTTGCGAACCGCGACGGCAGATACAGCGCATTCGAACTCAGCATCGCGGGAGCCGCGTGTAGGACCGTGCCGGAGGCGTCGTGCGCGATCGCGCCGGTGCCGGTGAACGACTCGGACGCGCGGACTTCGTATGCCGAACCGGTGATCGCCTGGGCAAAGAGGGCGAGGCGGCGTTCTACGTCGAGGAGATCGATCGCCTGAACGGCGCGGTTCACCGTGGTGACGCCTTCCAAATGGCGTCAGCCGCGCCTCTCACGGCAAGACGACGTCGACGACGTCCGCCACCGCCTGCTGCACGGTGGCGTCGTCGGAGACGGCGTGCACGATCGCGATTTCGCAGGCGCGCCGGGGATCGATGCCGCGGCGAATCAATTGGCCGGTGTACGTCAACAGACGGGTGCTGACGCCTTCGTCGAATCCCTGGTCGGCGAGCTGGCGCGTTTTGGCGCCGATCACGGCGAGCCGCTCGGCGGTCGCCGCGTCCACGCCGCTTTCGTGCGCGATGATCATCGCCTCGCGTTCCGCGTCCGGATACCCAAATGCGATTGCGACGAAGCGCTGGCGCGTGCTCGGCTTCAGATCCTTCAGCACACTCTGATAGCCCGGGTTGTAGGAAATCACCAGCAGGAAATCCGGATGCGCGCTCAACAGCTCCGCGGTTTTTTCGATCGGCAGCAGGCGTCGATGATCGGTCAGCGAATGGATGATCACCGTCGTGTCTTTGCGCGCCTCGACGATCTCGTCGAGATAACAGATCGCGCCGGTACGCACCGCGCGGGTCAACGGACCGTCCATCCACACAGCTTCGTCGGCGCGCAGCAGATAGCGGCCCACCAGATCGGTGGCGGTGAGGTCTTCATGACAGGCGACGGTGACGAGTGGCTCAGCGAGCAGCTGTCGCGGAGACTCCTGTTGTCGATACAGCCGCCACGTCATGTACTCGACGAAGCGCGTCTTGCCGCACCCGGTGGGGCCTTTCAGCAGTACCGGCAACCGCGCTTCGTAGGCTGCTTCGAACACCTCGAGTTCATCCGCCAACGGCAGGTAGTAAGGGGCGGCATCCAGTTGTTTCGCAGTCCGGCTCATGGGACGAACGCTTCGCGGCCGCGGCGGAACGTAAAAAACGTCTGTCCGGAATTGCGGTTCACGAGGTGGCGGGCGTACATCGGGTGTTTCAGGCTGCGCACCTCGTGCTCGAGTTCTACAGGCGCGGCATTGCCGCCATCCGGATCGACGATGGCCTGAAATCGATACTGATGCTG
>CAYUMA010000421.1:0-2542 GCA_964445675.1 uncultured Pseudomonadales bacterium
GGTCGCGGCTCTGTCATCGGTTCCCCCCTCACACGGCATGGAGTCTAACCGGATCGACTTGCGCGGGTGCGAAGTGGCGCATTTGACGAAGTTGCTCGAGCGAGCGCTGACTAACTCGTTGAAACGGTTGGGCTCGATTGCGCTGGCATGAAGTGTGCTGCCAAAGTGGATTGTTACCAATCGAGGGGAGACCAATGAGCGAACAATCGACGGGTCATATCGAAGCAAGCCCAACCGAACGCAGGAACTGGCTGGGTTACGCCGCGCGCGGCGTTGGCATTCTGATTCTGGTGCTGATTGGATCCGTGTTCATTGCACAACGGCTGGCGGACGGGCCGCTGAACGCAATGCTGCCGGGTGGGCCGCTGCGCGCGGGCACGCTCGTTGCGAAAGACGTTTCGCTGGCCGCGCTCATCGGTAACCGGGACGTGAGCGTGATGGAACCGATCGAGTTGCAACTCGTTGAGCCGCCGACGTCGCGCTACACCGGCATCATGGTTCACGACGGCCAGGTGTACGTGCCGTGCGACCTCGGCTACATGTGGGGTCGGTTCGAGGGCAGCCAGCGCACGATGCTGCACCTGATCTATCTGTTCAAACACTGGCACGAAGACGCGCTGCGCGATGGCCGCGTCGTCGTGCGAGTCGATGGTGAACGCTACGAAGGGCAGGCGGTGCGCGTGACCGATCCCGCTGTCATCGCGGCGCTGCGTTCGCAACTCGAGGCGATGGCCGCGCGGTGGGTTGCACCGGCAGTGCTGGCGCCGGCGCCGACGAAGGGGCCCAACGACATCTGGTTTTTTCGGATCGATCCGCGTGCATCTTGACCAGAGGCGCTAAGTCACCAGCGGGTTGCGACAGGTCAAGGATGGGAACCGATTGAAGTCTCGATCTGCGGTCAACAATTCGCGTACGCCGTGAGCCCGACACAGCGCCACCACGCGGGCGTCGTGTACTGCCGGACCCATGATCTTGCCTGCGGACATCTGTTGTTTGAGTTGATCCCAATGATCATGCGTTTCGCTGAGCAGACTCAGCGTCGGCGATTCGAGCCACGCGTCGATCTGGTCGACGGCCTGCTCGAGTCGCGACGGCGGCGCATAGATACGTGGGTGGGTCGCTATGGCCAGAAACTCGTGGATACAGGGCCAGGGGATCGACCATGCTTCACGACCGTCTGCGAGCGCCTTGATACAACCTGCAGCTTGTTGATGCCATGGTGAGTCGCGGCGATGCGCATAGACAAGCAAGTTGGTGTCGATCGCGATCAAGCGCCGCGACCTTTGTAGGCCGCTTCGCGGATGTCGGACCACTCTTTGTTCTTGAACTCGTCCTGCAGCCCACGCCCTCGAACGCTCGCATCGCGAAGCGCAAATGTCTTCGCATGTCGATCCTCACGGACGATGTTCCGCAATCCCTGCTCGATCAACGCGCGTAGGGTGACGCCTCGGCGGGCCGCTACTGCCTTGGCCTTCTTGGCCAAATCGTCGGCCAATTCAATGGTCGTTTTCGCCATACGGGTAGCCATATTTTGTGATATGGGCAACCATACCACAAGCTGTTGCCGAACCTAGAACGCCAACATGGGATTCGTCTTCGGCGACAAACCAAGAATCACGGCACCTGCTTCGAGCTGCTGAAGGGGTGCGGTCCCCGCGTGTTGAGTCGCGGCGTTCACGTCGCGCAGTGCACGTTGCAGCGAACTACGCCGGAAGTTCGCGGATGCGCCCGCCGCGCGGTAGGCGATTTCTACCGCAGCTGCAGCTTCCTGCGTTGCGTTCGTCGCGGCGAGCAAGGCGACGCCGCGCTCCGCCATCGGAACCGCCTGGCCCGCGTTCGTTTTTTCCCACATCTCTTCCAGGCGGTCATACAGCCACGCTCTGGCTGACTCGAGCTTGGCCGTGGCCTGTGCGACCTGCAGTTGAAATAACGGTTGCTCAACGAGCGCAATGCCGGTGCCAACAGTTCGCTTGGTCTGCGCGATCGTGGTCACCTCGTTGATCGCGCCGCGTGCGATGCCGAGCGCGACCGCGGCGATCGGCCATACAAACAGCGCCAGGAATGGGATCCTGTAGAGCGGGTCGCGATACAGCTCGTTTGGCTGACCGGGACCAAGGTGCCAGAGGCGATCGGCAGGTACGAAGGTATCGATCTCGACGTCGTGGCTTCCGGAACCAGCGAGCCCGCTGACATCCCACGTGTCGATCAGTTGAACCTCGTCACGAGGTCCACAGACAATCCGCCGAGGGCGCGCGGTGTAATCATGCGGAAAAGATTGGCGGCCTTGAGACCTTCCACGATCGGATCGGCCAGGTGGCGCTCGCGTTCATTGTCGTCGGCGTGCTTTCGAATCAAGGGTTCGAGGTCACCCACGCGATTGAACAACTCCTCGCGCAAGATGCCGTGTGTCATCGTCAACCTCCTCGTCGAATCTTGCGTGTAGACACGCCATAGAACACCGACCCACGAATAGTGCCATGAACGTGGCGACAACACCGTCCAGCGTCGCGCGCGCGTCCGCCATCTGCTCATTTCGTCAGCC
>CAYUMA010000422.1:0-4948 GCA_964445675.1 uncultured Pseudomonadales bacterium
ATCGTCAGTTCCGGCGGATTTTATGGCGCCGAACGCGCCATCGTGGAACTGTCTGCAGGTCTGATGGCCGGCGGCTGGAAGTCTCTAGTGCTCGCATTGGACAGTCGTGGGACGCCATCCCTGGTCGACCAAGCGCGATTGCACCAGATCACGACGCTCGTTCTTGCGAATGATTCGAACTTGCGCGCGTTGCGTAGGGCGATCGATCGAGCCATCGATACGCACGACGTCGATATCGTTCATTCGCACGGCTACAAGGGCGATCTCCTCGTCGCGACGATGGCGCTGCGACGTTCGGTGCGCCGCGTCGCGACATGTCATGGATGGATCACGACGTCGCCGAAACTCGCGACCTATGAAGTCATGGACAAGATTTCCTTGAGACGTTTCGATCGGGTCGCAGCGGTTTCGACTCGAATTCGTGACTCGCTGCTGCGTTGGCGTGTTGGCGCCGATCGAGTCGCGCTGGTTGAAAATGGCGTGGATCTGCCGGCGCCCCGCGCGGGGGCGCGCGATCGAGTACGCAACGCTTTGGGCGTCAAGCCGGGGCAGCACATCATTCTCATGGTGGGTCGGTTGGATCGCGGCAAGGGCGTGGCGGATGTAGTGCACGCGGTGCAACGGCTCGTCGCGGCCGGACATGACATCGTTCTTGCCGCTGCCGGCGATGGCGACGAGCGCGAGAATCTTCGGCTCCTCGCGGCGTCGCTGGGAGTTACCAGCCGAGTCCACCTGCTCGGCTATCGTTCCGACGTCGGCGACCTGTTGATGGCGGCGGACGTATTCGTCATCGCGTCATATAGCGAAGGACTGCCGATTGCACTGATCGAGGCGATGGCGCTGTCTCGTCCGGTGGTCGCCACTCGGGTCGGCGAAATTTCGAACGTGCTCGAGTCGGGGCGGCTGGGTCGTGTGCTGAATCCGGGAGATATCGACCAACTCTGCAGCGCGATCGAGTCCGTAGTCACGCGCCCAGACAAGGCGCAGCAGCTCGCGAGCGCCGGGTTGCAGCGCTATCTGGCGCGCTACTCGCGTGCAGCGATGGTGCAACGGTACCGTCAGTTGTACGCGACGCTGTTTTGACGACTGCGTCCCGCTCGCCAGTTCAATCGTCCGCGTCGCGATCGCGTGACGTGGCGCGTCGCCCTGCGTCTCGAATCCTTCGCGCGAACCCCTTGGCCCTCAACAAGAAGGCAGTCGTCGTCGACTTCGTGACGTGCAGCTCAATGACGGTACGGGTTGTCGTCGCGAAGCGATATTTGTACGGCTCGTCGCCGATGAGGAAGTCGAACTCGCGCGCACTCTCTTCCGACGCGATCCGCAACAGATGCTCGAGCAGAAAAACACCCGGCGACAACTTTGCCAGGTCGGGCTCGAACGCGGGTTTGTAATAGAGGAATCTGTCGCCGTAGCGGAACCCGAAGTGGGAAGCAATCATCCGACCGTCAAGCTGCACCGTCGTGAAGCGAATGGCCGCGGACGCCGAAAGGTGGCGGGTGACGCTGCGGTAAAAGTCGCGATTAGGCGCGTCCTCGAACAGGCTCCGTGGTTCTCGGGTCGACCATCGACGCACGTGTTGCTCGAAGAATTCGTCGATCCGCGGCAGGATTTCTTCCGCCTTCCGAAACGTCTCGAGGGTCAACGTTCCCGCTTTGCGTAGCGTGCGTTCCCGCTGACGTGCCTTCTTCGACGGCGTAACGTCGGCCGCAGAGAGCGCCTTCGACGGCGCAATGATCCGGTCGATCTCTGTGACGAAGAACCCCCTATCCGAGTCGTGCAGCGCGGCCGACTGCATGCTGTCCTCGACGACGATTCCGGATAATTGAAAACAGCTGAAGTCCGGTGCGTGCTCTGCGACGGCGTTAATCAGTTTCCATATCAACTGTCGCGCGGTGGCCGCATCGACATGCCTCGATACCACGATGCCGCAATAGTCCGAATGTCCGCGGGCAGCGAACTCGACAACTCCGTCGCGGCACTTAAACGCCGCGGCCGCAATCAGCTCGCCGTGCCGACGAACCTGGGGAATCAGCAGCTTGTGATCGGCGCCCAGAGTCTCCCGCCAGGCGTGGAGCCACGCCGAAGACAGAAATACGGAATCGACGTTCGACGCCGCAAGCAGCCGATCCCAATCGCCGCCGATGTCGAACGTGGCATCGAAGGCCGTACCGACGGTTATCACGAGATGGTTCAAAACGTGGCTACGGTCTTCGCGTCGGTCGCGTCAACGAAGATGCCGAAGGACATCCCGGTCAGAGCATGGCAATCGGGTTCACCGGCGAACCCGTCGCCCGTTCGACCCGCAGCGGCGCGACCGTGAATAGAAAGGACCAGCGCTGCTCGCGAGCGCACGCGGCACTCAATCGATCGAGCCGCAGATTGTCGAGCAGATGTACACCCATCGCCACGAGGGCGCACTGATGGATGGGCATTCCCCACCCCTCGATATTCATGTTGGGAAGGACGTCCGACACCCCGTCGTTTCCGAGCACCGCGACTCCGCGATCGTGGATCCACTCGACGCACTCCGGATGCATCCCAGCAAGCCCGTCTTTCATGGGGCTCCACGGTCCTTGTTTTTCGCGCCGGGCATCGCGTCCGGTCGCAACGATCAGAATGTCACCTTCGCTGACTCGGACACCCTGCATCTTCTCGGCGGCCTCGAGTTGGGCGATGGTGATCGGCGCGGTCGAATCGATCCACTCGACGCCGAGCGTACGCGGCACATCCAGCAGTACACCGCGTGACGCAATGCCGTCGCGCGCGCACATGATGCTGCCGCGCCGAGCGCCCGTGCTTTTAACTTCGGTCGCTGCAAATCCGTTGTACATCCGCCCATCGACGAAGACGTGGCACAACGCGTCGATGTGTGTCGTCGCCATGCCGTGAAATGCGACGCCGACGAAGTCCATCGCGGCCTCGAGGCCGACCCCAGGGATCACACAGTCGTCGCCGCCCTGGATCATCATGTGTAGCGCCGGGTTCGGGTTCTCGATCGAAGGCCGAACTGCGAGTTCACGCGCGCAGCTGACGGTCTCTCCGGTGACGACCGAAGCGGCCCCTTCGCGGCGCTTACTGGGCGTGATCAGGTTCAGCGCGCCGTTCTCGTCGTCTGCGCCCCAACGACCCCAGTTCTTGACGCGCTCGAACACCTCCCGCATCCGCTGCGGCGTCCACGGCGTAGCCATTGCGTTCTCCTCGCTCTTCTCGTTTCAAATTCGAAAGTGGTACTTTGCGGGTCGGCGGTGCAGGCGACAACCCCGGCAGCGACGATCCCGCAAAATCATGGAGCCACAGTAAGCGATGAGTTACGAAACGATTCTCACCGACACCGACGATGGCATTGCGACGCTCACGTTGAACCGCCCCGAGCGACTGAATGCGTGGACCTATCAAATGGGTCGTGAACTCGCCGAGGCGATCGCGCAGGCCAACGCCGACGACGCCGTCATCGCGGTCGTCGTCACCGGCGCGGGTCGGGGCTTTTGCGCGGGCGCTGATATCGAAGCCGTTTTCAAGGCCCAGTCAGAGCAGCGCGATTCGTCGCGCCAGGGCGCGCGCACGGGCGACTGGGTGGAATTGATCCGCGGCTCGAAGCCGATCGTGGCCGCCATCAACGGCGCCGCGATCGGCGTCGGTTTGACGCAAGTGTTGCCGATGGATCAGTTGATCGCAGCGCGCGGCGCGAAGCTCAGTGTACGTTTCATCAAGATGGGTTTAGTGCCTGAACTTGCGAGTTCGCACTACCTGGCGCTGCGCGTCGGTTTCGGCAACGCGAGCGAACTGATGCTCACCGGCAAGACGATTACGGCCGAAGAAGGGCACGCGATCGGTTTGGTCGACAAGGTTGTCGACGCGCCGGATTTGCTGAAAACCGCGAAGGCGAGCGCGCGCGCGATGGGTGAAAACCCGCAGGGGGCCCTGCGACTCGTCAAGCAACTGTTGACGCAGAACGTTGCCGAAGGCGATACCCGACTGGTGCAGCAGCGCGAGATCGCGGCGTTGACGCAGTGTTATGCGTCACCCGAACACAAGGAAGCGATCAGCGCGTTTCTCGAGAAGCGCGACCCCGACTTCAGGAAAGCGCGTTCCGGCTGAATTTCGCGCGGTTCCTGGGCGCGATCAATACAGCGGCAATTGCTCGAGGCGCCGCCGCTGGGCTCGCAGCCGCGATTCGATTTCTCTGGCGTAGGCCGCAAGATCGAAGCGCTCAAACTGCTCGGCGACCTGCTCGCGCGTTGCAACCATCCAGGCATCGCGGGCGGCGGACCACTCTGCCAGCGTCGACACGAACGCATCGTATTCGCGCGAGATCAGCTCGCGCAGTTCGACAGCGAACCCATCGCCGCGCGCGGCCTTGTTGGCGACGCTGACGTGCGCTCGGCTGAACTGCATGTCGAGCCGCGCTTGTTCAATGGATATGGCCGGAGTGATTCGCAGCTTGCTCGTGAGGCGTAAGTACGACATGCCGCGGATCAGCCATTTGGTCGGATCCCAGTGCCACCAGCGGATGCCGTTGCGGTAGTCGTTCGCGAACAGGTGATGAAAGTTGTGGTACCCCTCGCCGTAGGTGAGCAATGCGAGGATCGGATTGTCACGTGACGTATTCTGATCGGTATACGGTTGGTGACCCCAGCCGTGGGCGAGCGAGTTGATGAAGAACGTCACGTGATGATTGATCACCAGGCGCAGCACACCGGCCAGCAGCAACGCGCCCCAGATGTCGCCGGCGATGACGCCGACCAGCAGCGGAAAGCCGAAATTGGTCGCGAGCACGATCGGCACGTAGTGCCGATGCTGGAACATCACGATCGGGTCACGCTCCAGATCCTTGACGTATTTGAAGTCGGGAATCCCGCTCTCGTAGCGCCGCAGCATCCAACCAATGTGCGAAAACCACATCCCTCGACGCGATGAGTACGGATCCAGATCCTCGTCGTCGACGAAG
>CAYUMA010000423.1:0-2398 GCA_964445675.1 uncultured Pseudomonadales bacterium
CTTCGCGAAGGAAGAGGGGGGATGAAGCCTTCATGTTACGCGGCCATTGCCACGGTGTCAATTTCAATCCGCTAAACTCGCGGGACAGTCAGTGGCCAATACGATCGTTTACATCGACGGATTCAATCTCTATTACGGAGCATTGAAGCGCACGCCCCATAAGTGGCTCAATCTTGGCGCGCTGTGCCGCGTGATGCTGCCACACGACAATATTGTCGCCATCAACTACTACACGGCACTGGTCAGCGCGAGGCCGGGCAATCCGTCCGCACCAAGGGACCAACAGCTGTACCTTCGCGCCCTCCGGACCATTCCAACCCTGTCGATCACGCTCGGTCACTTTCTAACGCATTCAGTTCAGATGTCGTTGAGCGGCGTGACGCCCACGCAGAGAGTCTGGGTAGACAAGACGGAAGAGAAAGGCTCCGACGTCAATATTGCAGCGCACATGGTTCGCGATGCCTGCCTCAAACGTTGTGATGTCGCCGTCCTCGTCACCAACGACTCCGACCTGGCCGAGCCGGTCCGCATCGTCCGACAGGAGCTCGGGCTCCCCGTTGGCATACTCAATCCACACCAGTACCAAGGGAATTGGTCGCCCGGATCGAACAGGTAGTTGTCGGGAAGACGGAGGCTCAACTTAAGGTGCGGTCGTGACAGGAGAAGTCACGGACCGTGCCCGCGCGATTACCAGGTTGGTGGCTTATGAAACGCTCCCTTCGTGTCGCGCAGGAAGTGATGCGCGGCTTCAACGGCCAGGCGATCAAGATCTTCGACCAGTTGCGCATGTTGAACGTCACGAGCAGCTGCACGCCGGCGAGATCGACGGTGTCGTATTGCCCTTTCTCGATCGAGATCATGCGATTGCCCTCGCACGACATGCCCGAGGGATTGCCGCCGAAGTTGCACGGGCACGACACGGTGCAGCTGCAGCTTTCAGCCACCGTGGCGGTGAGGTGCCAATTCGGCGCCTGCGCCCGGGAGGGGACTACGAGGACGAGCAGGCTGAGGGCAGTCATGAAAGACAGGATGCGCATGCTTGCGTATCTACGTTATCTACGTATAGACTTATGAAAGCGACCTTCGTCGAGCTGCCCGCGTTTGATCGACTCCGAGCGACGTATCTGGATGACGATGACTTCGCGGCACTGCAGGAGTTGCTGATGAAGCGCCCTGACGCCGGTATCCAGATCCCCGGAACCGGCGGCCTTCGCAAGCTGCGCTTCCGCGACCGGCGACGACAGAAGGGTACGCGCGGGGGCATCCGATTGATCTACTACTGGTGGAACGAGGGTTCGGAGTTTTGGTTGTTCACGTTGTACGACAAAGATGAGACGTCAGATTTGACGCCCGAGCAACGGGCGGTCCTGAAGA
Organism: uncultured Pseudomonadales bacterium; assembly: GCA_964445675.1. Lineage (GTDB taxonomy): Bacteria > Pseudomonadota > Gammaproteobacteria > Pseudomonadales > Azotimanducaceae > DATJGR01. The sequence goes on from CAYUMA010000423.1 coordinate 1,375, forward strand.
CCTGGGTGAAAGCCGAATTGACTGCCAAGAGACCAAAATGAAATCCGCCAAAACAGCGAAGTCAGCCGGTGCCGGAAAGCGAGATTTGTTCGCGGAACTCAGTGAAGGCTTTGATGCGCTCGCTGCCGCACGGCAGGGCAAGCGGACATTGCGCACCCATCAGGTCGAGTACAAGCCGCCTCGTAACCTGACGCCGCGTCAGTTAGTCTCTGTTCGAGGGCGACTGAAAATGTCGCGAGCCGTGTTTGCCGCTTACCTTCGCACCAACGCGCGGACTTTGGAGAACTGGGAGCAAGGCCGCGCCAAGCCAAACGCCCAAGCCGCCCTCTTGATTCAACTGGTCGAGCGCTTCCCGGACACAGTCGAGCGACTGGCCGCGATATGAGCGCGTTTGCTCCCGAAGCTGCAGTATTCCCCCTGCGATGATTGCTATGAAAACGATGGTGTCCATCCCTGACGACGTGTTCGAGCGTGCGGAGCGATTTGCCAAGCAGGCGAAACGGTCGCGGAGCGAGGTGTTCAGTGCCGCGGTCCGGGAGTACGTCGCCCGCCACGCGCCGGACGATGTGACCGAGGGCATGAACCGCGTCTGCGAGAGCGCGCAGACGGAACCTGACCCGTTCAGCGGCGCCGCCGGGCGCCGGGTTTTGGGTCGAACTGACTGGTGATCTCGAGGGCGCGGTCTGAGCGAGGACGTTCTTCACAGAGCGCTTCACCGACGCGTCCGCCTTTGGGCCAGAGCCCTTTTGGGCAGACGACTCGGCAGCGGCTTGATTCCACGTGCCTTCAGGAAATCGTTGAACTCTCGTTCGGCTTTTCTGGCTCTCGCCATGGCATCCGGGTCCGCCAGGAGTTGCGCATCGCGCTTGCCCTGCCAGTACTCCCGTTCTGCCGTCGCCCCCTCTCGAGCTCGATCGCGAAAACCGTGACGTACTCAAAGATCGATGACGGTCGGCCCCCGCACCAGCTGGTAGTACTCATCGACGACACTCACGTTGTAGATCCGCGTGCCATTCCGCTCGAA
>CAYUMA010000424.1:0-4210 GCA_964445675.1 uncultured Pseudomonadales bacterium
GGCATCGATGGCGTTCGCTTCTTCGGTGATCAACGCTCGGCGCGCTTCGAAGCGATCCGAAGCGCCGTCGAACGTGAACGCGATCAGCAGACTGAGCAGCCCGAAGATCGCGGCTTCGCTTGCGCCGCTGACTGTCTGCGCGCCCTTGGGGTCGACGCGGCGATGTCTGATGCCGGCGCGGCGACCCAGCGTGAACGCGAGCATCATGCCCGCCATCAGGGCAAGACACGTGAACGCCGCGACGATTTCGGTGTATTGCGATAGCTCCATACAAATCAGGGCGTCAGCAGGATCGAACCGACCGTGCCGCGCGCGTGCAGATCGCGATGGGCGTCTTGTGCCTGCGCCAGCTTGTAGCGTCGCGTGATGTCGGGCGTGATCGCACCTTTTGCGACGAGGTCGAACAGCTCCGCCGCCGCGGCGCGCAACATCTCGGGCGTCGCTGTATAGGTCGCGAGCGTCGGCCGCGTGACGTACAGCGAACCTTTCGCCGACAGGATGCCGAGATCGACGCCGGTGACCGGGCCGGACGAATTGCCGAATGACACCAGCAGCCCGCGCGGCGCGAGGCTGTCGAGCGAACCGATGAACGTATCCTTGCCAACGCCGTCGTACACGACCGGCACCTTTTTGCCGTCCGTCAACTCGAGAACACGTTTCGCCACGTCTTCAGTCGTGTAGTTGATGACGTGGTCGCAGCCGCGCGCGGCGGCGAGCTTCGCCTTCTCAGCCGAACTGACGGTGCCGATCATCGTGACGCCGAGGTGGCGCGCCCATTGGCACGCGATCAGACCGACGCCGCCGGCCGCGGCGTGAAACAGAATCGTCTCGCCGCGCCTGAGTTTGTACGTCTGGCGGAACAGGTACTGAACAGTGAGTCCTTTCAGCAGCATTGCGGCGGCCGCGTCGCACGTGACGCCGGCGGGCAATTTGATCAGTCGTGCTGCAGGCACGTTCAGCGCATCCGCATAGGCGCCCATCGCGCCACCGCAATAGCCGACGCGGTCGCCGCGCGCGAGCGTCGTGACGTCGGCGCCGACTTCCTCGACGACGCCGGCGGCTTCGACGCCAATGCCGCTGGGCATTGGCAATTTGTAGAGCCCGGAGCGATGGTAGGTGTCGATGAAATTGACGCCGATCGCCTCGTGGCGCACGCGCACTTCGCCGGGCTTCGGCGGCGGCAGCTCGATCGACTCGAGCCGCATACACTCGACCCCACCTTGTTCGTGAATCCGAATCGCATTGATCTTCATGGGCGCATCCGTTGTCATTGGCGCGGTGAATGACGGCTTGCAACGATAATCGCGTTCAAACGTGAGGCACAAGGTGGACCTGCCGCGTGGGCGACCCGGCTCGCGGTCGCGGCGTGGGTCGCCGCGTGTGTCGTCACCGCGAGCGCGGCGGCAGCTGCAGACGCACACCTCGATGCGGATGGCTGGAAACGCTCGAGCGATGCCGATGGCGTGGCGCTGTACACGCGCGCGATGCCCGGATCGGCGTATGCGCAGGTTCGTGTGATCGCGTCGGTTTGCGCGACCTTGCCCGAGCTCGTCGCGTTCGTCGAAGACGTTGCGCATTTCGACACGTGGATTCCCGATACGCAGGACGCACGGCTGCTCGAGCGACCGTCGCCGAGCAGCCAGATCTATTACCTGCGCACGTCGATGCCGTGGCCCATCAAACATCGCGACATGGTCTATCGCGTGACCGAAGTGATTGACGGGTCGGCTGCCGGCGCACTCGCGGTCCTGATGGAGGGCCTGCCGAGTTACCTCCCGCCTTACGACGGGGTCGTTCGAATGCATAGCGCGGCGGGCCGCTGGGATTTTCACGAGAGCGGCGGTCGCACGCGAATCAGCCTGGAACTGCATATCGAACCGGGCGGCAAGATCCCGGTATGGCTCGCCAAGCAGCGCATCGTCGACACGCCGCGCGCGATGCTGCGCAATCTCGCGCGCCAGTTCGCGCCTGCGTGCCAGACAACCGACGCGTCGGACCACGGCGTCCCCGAGCCCGCGGCCAACTGACGAGAAGCCCATCACAGATCTTGCACAAGATCACTCAGCGTCGCGCTCTAACGCGCCCAAGTGCTTCGCGCCGCGTGGGTTGTTGATACACTCGGGTCTCCCTCAAGTCGAAAGGAGACGACGCGATGGCACTCTGGAAAGAATCCGAAAAAGCCGCCCCGACCCCGCCGCAGCAGCACCCCACGGCCGCCGCCCGGGAACCCGAGCGTGCGCCGCCGCCGCCGCCCGCGCCGCGAGCCGCCGCGGAACTGCCCGTCAGACCCGCGCCGCGAATCGAACAGAAGGAATCGATCATCGCAGCGGGACTGTCGATCGAAGGCAAGATCGAAGGCACCGGCCACGTTCGCATCGCCGGCAATTTCACCGGTGACGTGCATGTCGAAGGCAATCTGACGATCGAGCCGGGCGCAAAATTGACCGGCGGTGTCAAAGCCAAGACGGTCACCGTGGCGGGCGAATTGGAAGGCAACATCGATGCGGCTCAGCTCGTCGAGCTGACGACCACCGGCATGGTCAATGGTGACGTGAAAGCGGGCACTTTGACCGTTGTTGCGGGATCGCGGATGCGCGGCCGGGTCGAGTTCGGTTGGGACGGCAATGCCGCCGGCCACAAATCGGCTAAGGAAGGCTTTGGGGCATGAACACGGCTCGTCCGGTTTCACCGGGCAAGAGTCGAAGGTGTCCCCACTGCCGCTCGGACATTCTCGAAAGCGCGAGTGTTTGCCCCGTCTGTCGGCACCACCTGCGCTTCGACCAAGCGGCTGAACCGGCGGGTGCGCGCTTTTCGGCGCTGCATGTCGACGGCACCATCCGTCATCCGGTCGATCGCGGCCCGTGGGAGTATTCGGTGGTCATCGCGGTCCGCAATCAGAAAGGCGAGGAGATCGCGCGCCAGGTCGTCGGTATCGGCGCGATGCAGGGCGGCGACCAGCGGACGTTCGATCTGAGCGTCGAGGTATTTGCGCCGGAGGTTGGCGTCGTCGCGCCGCCGACGCCGGTGACACCGACGCCGGCAACTCCGAGAGATGCGCGCTCCTCGGTGCTGTCGGCGACCCGCACGGTGCCGCGCAAAACGCGCAATCCCCCCGACGGCTAACGACCTGATTGTGTCGCGAACGGCAACGCGCGTCAGCGCGCGAGCAGCCAGTCGACGATCGCGCCCCTGAATTGCGGCGTCGCGACCGCGCCGAGGTGATCGCCCGGCACGACTTTGCACACGGCGCCTGGAATCGCCTGCGCCAGGCGTTGCGCGCCCGCGGGTCCGTCCTTGTCGCCGATCAGGATCAGCACCGGGATCTCGACGTCCGCGAACTTCGCCGGATCGAATCCCGTTCGACCGATCTTGTGCATCGCGGCGAGCGCGCGCAGATCGTTGCCGCTGCTCTGCGCGAACTGGCGGAAGGCGCGTCCGCGCGCGTCCTTGATCGACGCGGCGTCCGGCGCCTCCATCGCCGCAACGATCGCGTCGAACTGACCCGCGACTGGATGTCCCGTCAACAACGCCTCGCCCATTCCGGCAATGATGACGCTGCGCAAGCGCTGCGGATGGTTCACGAGCAGCACCGCCGCTAGATACCCACCCATCGAATAGCCGGCGAGATCAGCCGTTGCGATGCCCAGATGATCGAGCACGGCGATCGCATCGTCGGCCATCGCGGTGCCGGCATAGGCTTGCGGGTCGTACGGCTTGCCGCTGCGACCGTGGCCGCGGCAGTCGATCGCGATTACCTGGCGTCCCGCTGCGACGATCGCATCGATGACGCCCGGGGCGCGCCAGTTGCCCTGCAGACTGCTGGCAAATCCATGGATCAACATGACCGGGTCGCCCGTTCCCGCGACGAGATAATGGATGGGGCAACCGTTGACGTCGAGTGATGGCATGAGCGACTCCGTGAATTGACCGAACGATAACCGGCCCCGGACACGCGCGCCAATCGACGGTCTGCGACAATGAAGATCGGTTACGTAGGGATATCGATTTGGAAACCATCCATACCTTCGCAGGCAACCCGTTCGATCGCGGCGATGCGCAGCGCCGCGACCCGGCGTGGCTCGAAACGGCGCAGCGTAATCCGATGAGCCGCTACCTGCCGCTGGCGCAGCTCAACGTGCTCGTCTGCGATACGCCAACGCTTTCGCTCGGCTGGTTGGGCCATGCCGACATCGCGCGGCTCGACATCATT
>CAYUMA010000425.1:0-2358 GCA_964445675.1 uncultured Pseudomonadales bacterium
CCGCTACATCGAGATCCCCAACAAGTCGCCGATGTTCGACCCCGACTGGGCGGCACACGGTCACATGCGCGCCGCAGTCGAACTGTTGGCGGACTGGTGCCGGCGCTGCGCGGTGGCCGGCCTCGCGCTCGAGATCGTCGAACTGCCGGGCCGCACGCCGGTCCTGTTCGGGGAAATCGCGGGCACCTCACCCGATGCACCGACCGTTCTGCTATACGGCCATTACGACAAGCAGCCCGAATTCACCGGTTGGCAGGACGGCCTCGGGCCGTGGACGCCGGTGCTGCGCGACGGTCGTTTGTACGGCCGCGGCGGCGCCGACGATGGCTACGCGGTATTCGCCAGTCTCACCGCGATTGCGGCGCTACAGCAGCACGGGTCACCGCTGCCGCGCTGCGTATTGTTGATCGAAGGTTGTGAAGAGAGCGGCAGCTTCGATCTGCCACCGTACCTCGATCACCTCGCAAGCCGCATCGGCACGCCGGACCTCGTCGTCTGTCTCGATGCCGAATGCGGCGACTACGAGCACCTGTGGTTGTCGTCGTCGTTGCGCGGCCTGCTGCTCGGTACGCTCGACGTTGCGGTGCTGACCGAGGGCGTTCATTCGGGGGCCGCCAGCGGCATCGTGCCATCGAGTTTCCGGATCCTGCGCAGTCTGCTCGACCGCATCGAAGACGCGACAAGCGGCCGGCTGATCGACGCGCTGCACGTGCCGATCGATCGCGCAACACGCGCGAACGCGCAAGCGGTCGTCGATTCACTCGGCGACGTCGTCACGCAGCGCTATCCGTGGCAAGGCACCACGACGCCAATGGCGCAGGATCTGGTGGAACTGGTGTTGAACAACACGTGGCGTCCGACGTTGAGCGTCACCGGCCTCTCCGGTGCGCCGCCCGTCACGGCCGCCGGCAATACGCTGCGTCCGTCGACCGCGGCGAAACTGTCGATCCGGCTGCCGCCCACGCTCGACGGCGCGCTCGCTGAAACCACAGTCAAAACACTGCTCGAGTCGAATCCGCCGTACGGTGCGCGCGTCCGCTTCGAGTCCGACGGCGCGCAGCAGGGATGGGCGGCGCCGCCTGTGGCACCGGCGCTGGCCGCGGCGTTCGCGGCCGCGTCAGACCTGTACTTCGATCAGCCAGTGCGCTACATGGGAATGGGCGGCACGATCCCCTTCCTGAAGATGTTGGGAGATCGTTACCCGCACGCGCAGTTCATGGTCACCGGCGTCCTCGGGCCGCATTCGAATGCCCACGGTCCGAACGAGTTCCTCGATATCGCAACGGGAAAACGCGTCACGGCGTGCGTGGCGCACGTCCTCGCGTCGCTTGGGGCTTAATGAAGCTGCCGGCTGTCAGGCGCGAATTGCGCCTTCAGGAAGTCCATCTGATCACCGAGGATCCGTCCGCTGTTGATCAGCGCCAGATACTCGGGAAAGTTCGGCACATACGGCAGCGCCAGCAATTGCATCCGCCGTTCGTGCAGCAGGCGATCGCCCTTGCGGTGATTGCAACGCCGGCACGCCGCAACGACGTTGTCCCAGTTATCGCGGCCGCCGCGTGAGCGCGGCACGACGTGGTCGCGCGTCAGTTCCCGATCGAGATGCTTGTTGCCGCAGTACAGACAGATGTTGCGATCGCGCCGGAACAGCGCCTGATTCGTCAACGGCGGAACGTGTCGAAGCGGCGGCACCACGCGCCCTTCACACGCGATGATGCTGTGGATATCGACGTGCGATTGCGAGCCGTCGAGGCGCGAATGTCCGCCGCGGATTTCCAGAATCGCTTCACCGAGCGTCCACACGACCAGTTCGCGAGCATACAGGCAGACCGCATCCTCCCAGGGCAACCACTCGACCGGTTGTCCAGCAACGTTGAGCCGCAGGATCCGCGGCGCGCGTTCGAAGTCCGCCAATGTGGCAAGCACGAAATGGTCCTCGACGGGTACCCAGTCATTCGGGCGCGGCCAATAATGAACAAAGTTCGAAACCGACGCAAAGGGGGACGTGACGGATGATCACTACGCCGGACACGCCGTAAACACATCCATTTAGGCTCGCTCGCGCCATCCCTCATCGGGTATGGGTGAAGGCGTTCATCTCCTTGAGGCGCTTCGTTGGAACGACAGCGGCGCGAGACGGTCCGGCGCAGTGATCATCCGCCACTAAAGAGTGGGCGCCTTCGATCGATGTCCGAGGAGCGGATCGCGACGACGTCACTTCGTCAGCGGAACTTCGACGTAGACCGAGCGTTAGCCGGCAGCGGCGGATTCGACGTCCCGTTGCAGCGCCGGCTACACTTTCGCCGCGAACAGTCTCATGTTGCGTTCGGCCTCGTCGTACGGCATGCCCGCGTAACT
>CAYUMA010000426.1:0-2445 GCA_964445675.1 uncultured Pseudomonadales bacterium
TCACGAGTAAATACATCAATCCTGCAACGGCGACGACGGGTTTCGTCACCCTCGATATCACGAGCGGCGAGACACCGACGTTTGGTGTGTTCACCGCGAGGAGTACCCGCTTTCCGTTTGATCCGGCCAACAATCGGATCTTCGTCCGGTTCCGGGACAGCGTTGGCGGCGTGACCCGCGGGACCACCAGTGTGGCCTTGGATGGTCAGTAACGTTCTGAGTCGATAAACCTCGAGAGCAACGATCATGGCTGACGAAGTCGATTTTGCGGTGGTGGGCGGCGGTTCCGGCGGCTGCGCTGTTGCGAGCCGGCTGAGCGAGGATCCGGGCGTTTCGGTTGCGTTGCTGGAAGCGGGCGGCAAAGCCGACGGCGTGGCCGTCACCGCGCCGCTCGGCGTGGGCCTGATGATCGGCCGCAAGACCTATAACTGGGGGTTCGACACCGTGCCGCAGCCAGGTCTCAACGGCCGCATCGGTTATCAGCCGCGCGGCAAAGGTCTCGGCGGCTCATCGGCGATCAACGGCATGGTCTACATCCGCGGCCACCGCTGGGACTACGACCACTGGGCCGCGCTCGGCAACACCGGCTGGTCGTACGCCGACGTGTTGCCGTACTTCAAGCACGCCGAGAACAACACCGAACTCGACAACGAATACCACGGCAAGGGCGGTCCGCTGAACGTTACGAACCTGCGCACCGATAATCCGGTGCACGAGATGTTCCTCGAGGCGGCGCGCGAACTGCAGCTGCCGATCCGCGACGATTTCAACGGCGCGGAACAGGAAGGCGCCGGCATCTATCAGGTGACGCAGCGCGACGGCGAACGCTGGAGCGCCGCGCGTGGCTACATCCATCCGTTCATGGGCAACCGCGGCAATCTGCACGTCGAAACGCAGGCGTACGCGACGCGCATCCTGTTCGACGGCAAGCGCGCGGTCGGCGTCGAATATCGAAGAGGCAATGAACTGAAGCAGCTGCGCGTTCGGCGCGAGGTCATCCTCGCCTCCGGCGCGTTTCAATCGCCGCAGCTGCTGATGTTGTCCGGCATTGGCGACGCCGCTGCGCTGCAACGCCACGGCATCGCATCGGTGCATCACCTGCCGGGGGTCGGGGCGAACCTGCAGGACCATCCGGACTTCGTATTCGGATTCACGTCCGCTGCGCCGTATTTCCTGGGGCTGTCGTTCGGCGGGATCGGACGTATGTTGAAAGCAATCGCGCAGTACCGCCGCGAGCGCCGCGGACCCATCACATCGAACGTCGCCGAAGCCGGCGCCTTCCTGAAGACGAAGCCGACCCTCGCAATACCCGCCGTCCAGGTCCATTTCACGACATTCCTCATCGACGATCACGGCCGCAAGTTTCACCGGGGCACCGGCTTCGGGTGCCACGTCTGCGTGCTGCGCCCGAAGAGTCGCGGCAATGTCTGGCTGCGCAGTGCAGACCCCGCACAGGCGCCGATGATCGATCCGAATTTTCTCGGGGAAGAAGAGGATCTCGAGACGCTGGTCGCCGGCTTCAAGGCAACGCGACGTCTGCTCGAGGCACCGGCGCTACGGTCGTTAGCTACCGCGGACCTCTTCACCGGCGACGTACACACCGACGCCGATATTCGCCGCGTGCTGCGCGAACGCGTCGACACCGTTTATCACCCGGTCGGCACGTGCAAGATGGGCGTCAACGATCCGCTCGCAGTGGTCGACCCGACACTGAAGGTCTATGGCGTTACAGGTTTGCGGGTTGTCGATGCGTCGATCATGCCGACGCTGGTCGGCGGCAACACCAACGCACCGACGATCATGATCGGCGAGAAGGCGGCCGCGATGATCAAAGCGGAGATGCGCTGAGAAGGGGTCAGACCCCACTGAGAAGGGGTCAGACCCCGCTGAGGGTCAGACCCCGTTCCCGATCAGGGAAGTCCCGCGTGCGGTACGTCGACGGTAGAGATCAGCAACTTACCCTTGGGCTCCGCCGCGGCTTCGTGTGCGATCGATGATTGCGCGGTCAGCATGAACAACGTGCGGCCGTCGTCGCCACCGAGCATGCACGCGTAACACGGTTGGTCTGTTTCGACCACGTCGAGCACTCTGCCGCCCGGCGCAATGAGCGCGCATTCCGGCGCAATGGGATTCGCGATCCAGATGTTGCCGTTCGCATCGAGCGCGATGCCGTCGGGAACGCGGTTACCGGTCGGCGCCCACTCGCGCCGATTCGCCAACGACCCATCGGCGTGAATGTCGAATGCGGTCAGCGTCGCGCCGAGCGTTTCACCGACGATCAGCGTCTTGCCGTCGGGCGTGATCACGGAACCGTTCGGAAAGTGCATGTCGCTCGCGGCGATGCGGATCGAACCGTCAGCCAGCACACAGGCGAGCTTTGCGGTGCCGTGATCGGCAATGACGGCCGCCGCGCCGCGCGCGCCGATTGCGGCGTCGAGATCAAAA
>CAYUMA010000427.1:0-14410 GCA_964445675.1 uncultured Pseudomonadales bacterium
TGTGGCTCAACGACGATCTGCAGTCGTTCACGCCGCTGCGGTTCATGCCGCCCGAGCTGATGCGTTACCAAGGCCGTGCCGTGATCATGGATCCGGACATTTTTGCGGTCGGCGACATCTGGGAGTTGTTGTCACGCGACATGTTGGGCAAGGCGATCGTCGCGCGTCCGCGTTCGGGTACAAAAGGACTCATCGATCGCTGTATGGCGTCGAGCGTGATGCTGCTCGACTGCGCCAAACTCACCCACTGGCGCTGCGAGGCGCAGTTCCGCTCGATGTTCGAGATGCAGCTCGACTACTCCGACTGGATCTGTCTGAAGCACGAAGACCGCGACACGATCGGTTCGCTCGAGAACGAATGGAACGACTTCGACCGGCTGACGACGCGCACGAAGATGCTGCACACGACGCGGCGCAAAACACAGCCATGGAAATCCGGGCTACCGGTCGACTGGCGACCCGCCGAGCGCTTCAGAGCGTTTCCGCCAATCGGCTGGTTGATGCGCGCGCGGCGCCGGTTGTTCGGCGAGTACGCATTCCTCGGCAACTACAAAGATCACCCGGACGCGAATCAGGAACGCTTGTTCTTCGGGCTGCTGCGGGAGTGCATCGACGCCAAGCTCGTCACCGAAGACATGCTGCGTCAGGAGATGCAGCACAACCACGTGCGGCACGACGCATTCGAGGTCCTCGACCGTACGCCGGCGCTCGCGCCGCCCGGTCATCCGCCGCTTGCGCTGCCCGGCTAAAGTAGCGCGCGCACGCGCTCGACGGTCCGCATCAGATCGTGAGCCGAGTTCGATCCCGTCACGCGGATGGCGCCCGCGCCTATCGCATCGAGTCTTCTGATACGACCGGCATCGAGCAACGCCGCGTGAATGCGGCCCACGTCGCGGCGCATGCGAACCGGCCCGATCGACATCGCCAGCCGATGCACCAACGGTTTCCAGCGATAAGCCGAACGTGTCAGCCACCCGCGCGCGGCATCCGAATAATCGAACAGATACACCGGCTTTCCGGTTGCGCAAGCCTCGGTCAGCATCGACATGCTGTCTGCCGTGACGACGAATTCATCGCCGCAGGCCAGCAGTCCGCGAAACGGATTCGCGTCGCTCGACGGCCATCGGTACACGAATGCGGGCGCCTTCAGCGTCGCGAGCAATGCATCTGCACTGCGAACGGGCGTGCGCGAGCTCGTCGTGAGCAGCAGGCTACCGCCCGTCTGCGCGATCCGGGCGTTGATCTGACGAGCCAACTCGCGCGCGCGCTCCGGCGTGAAGACGAGTGGACCGCTGTCGCCGCCGACCAGCAACACGGTCCATGGCCGCGGCAGCGGCGCCCACTGCGTGCCCCACAACTGACGCTCCGGGTCGAGCGACGCGGCGGTCAAGTCGGTCAGCGGCAGATCGTTGACGATCACGTTGGCGCCGGCGTCGAGCCAATACTGGCGGTTCGACACGACCAGATCGAAACGCCGCGCGTTCGACCACGGCCGTCCCACGTGAACCAACCGCGAGCGCCCGCCCGACGCGTCGCGTATCCAGCGCGCGACCAGTTCGTTGCGCCGTCCTGCGGTCAACACGAGATCGGGCCACGGCGGTTCGAGCGCGTCGGACGCGACACGGTCGAGCGCTGCGAGGGTCGGCCGCGGCCGCGCGTGCAGCAACAATTCCCAACGCCGGAATACGAGCAGCTTGGTCAACGAGGGCACGTCGAGCGCGCGCGCGAGCAGTTGCAGCTGTGCGTAATCGCCGGCCTTGGGACCTCTGAGTATCCAGACGCGGGGCGCTGCGTTCGACATCGATGCTCCGACGGGAAGGTTGTTGAGCGGAATTTGAGGTAACGTTCGATCGATTCTAATCGCGATCGAAAGACCCTCACACCACGATGCCCGACGCCACTGACGACACTACACGGGTGACAGCGTGATCATCGACCGTTACCTCATGCGTCTCGTGTTGTTGCCGACGCTTGCGGGTTTCGCACTGCTGATTCTGATGGTCTCTGCGTTCAACGCGGCTGCGCTGTTGAGCGACGCGGCGTATTCGCGCATTCCGATGAACCAGATCTTCAAGCTGATCGGCTTGCGTGATCTCATCACCGCCGAAGTGTTGTTGCCCACCGCTTTGTACATGGGCGTGCTGACGACGTTGAATCAATGGCATCGGGACCGCGAAGCCTATGCGCTGTACGCCGCGGGCGTCATGCCGACGCGCGCCGCGGTTCCCGTATGGTTGATCAGTTTTGTGATTTGCGGATGCGTCGCGGCGCTGTCGCTGTATGTGCGGCCGTGGGCGTATTCGGAAACCTATCGCCTGAATGCAGCCGCCGCACAACTGACGACCCGCGCGATGCAACCCGATCATTTCTACAACTTTGGCGACAACCTCGTGTTGATGGCGACGTCGATCGATCAAGACACCGAAGTGATGCACGACGTATTCGTGCAATCGCAGACCTCGGCGCACGTGCGCGTGATCCGGGCCGAGTCCGGACGCATCTATGGCGCCGACGCAACCAATCGGCAGCGCGTCGAACTGTCGCGTGGCATCAGCTACGCAGTCAGCGAGACGACGCGCTCCGACAAGACCTCCGAATTCGAGACGCTGGTGTACTACGCATCGTCCGAACCCACCTCGGATGTCTTGAACAAGCGCCGCGCGGCGCCGACGCGTAGTCTGCTCGGCGCCGTCAACCCGAAGGAACGCGCCGAGCTGCAGTGGCGCATCTGTCTGCCGGTCATCGCATTCTTCATGACGCTGATCGCCGTTGAGATCGCCCGAACGCTGCCCGGCAGCAGTGCGTATCCGCGCCTGCTCGCGGGAATCGGCGTGTATGCGCTGATCTTCAACCTGGCCGCGGTCGGCCGGACGTGGCTCGAAAATGATCAGGTCGGACAGATTCCCGGGATGCTCTGGGTACCGCTGCTGACTGCGCTGTTGTTCGGCGCGGTGCGGCAGCTCCCGTGGATCAGCCTGAGGCGCCCCGGATGAGTCGCGCGTTCTGGTATCTCGCGCGCGAACTGGCCAAAACCTATGCATTGTTGGGCGCCGCGCTGCTCGTGCTGTTCGATCTGCTGGCCTTTTTGTCCGAGGCACAGGACATCGGCGCGGCGAACTACACCGTGATCGACGCGCTGTTGGTGATCATGCTGAGCACGCCTGCGTTGCTCGTGGATCTGGCGCCGTTCGTCGCGCTGCTCGCCACACTCGTCGCGTATGACCGGCTCAACGCCACGAGCGAGCTCATCGCGTTACGCGCCGCGGGCGTCTCGGGTACGCGCCTCGGTCTGGTGGCCGGATACGTCGCCGCCGGGTTCATGCTCGTGATCGCGGCGGTCGAAGTCGCCGCACGACCGTTGCACCTGCAAGCGAGCTTGTTGCGCATGCACGAAACCGCGGCGACCGGCAATCCGCTGCGCGGCGGCGGCTTCTGGATCCGCAATGGCGAAACATTCGTCAACGTCGCCGCGCTCGAAGATGCGCGGCGCCCGAGCGGCGTCCGAGTATTCACGTTCACCGGCGACTCACACCTGGCGCACTACCTGCGCGCCGCATCTGCCGAAATCGTCGACGCCGCGAACTGGCAACTCGAAAACGTCTGGGAAAAGAGCTATGCCGCCGACGGGAGTCCGGGCGTCGTCCAGACGCAGGCGACCGCGCACTGGCAACCGACGTGGGATCGCGGCATCGCGTTATACGATCTACCCGTTGCGAGCTTCAGCATGCGCGAACTGCTGCGCCGCGTCGTGCGATCTGCCAACGAATCGGTCGGGGCGCAGGCCGAACGAACGGAATTCTGGCGCCGCATCAGGTTGCCGCTCGCGGCCATCGCTTACGCACTGCTTGCAGCGCCTTTTGCAATGCTGAGCAACATCCGCGGCGGCCGGTCGGGACGCCTCGCATTGGGTGCGGCGCTTGCGTTTCTGATGTACGTCGCAGAGCAGGTGGTGACCAACGCGGGTATACTCGCCGGCCTGCCCATCGCCATGACTGCCGCCGTGCCGCCGTTCCTCGTGCTGATCTTCGCCGCGTTGCTGATGCGGCGCCTCAATTAGGCTGGACGCACCTTGAAACTACTCAAGGCATTCATCGCAAGGTATCCGTTCCAGAGCATGTTCCTTGCCGTCGCGCTGCTGCTCGCAGGTGTCGCCGACGGGATCGGACTGTCGTCGCTGCTGCCGGCGCTGCAATTGACGATTTCCGGCGAATCCAACGACACCCCGCAGAGCGAATTCGTGCAGACCGTAAACGGCACGCTCGCGAGCGTGGGAATTTCGCCGACGCTCGGCTTGCTGCTGTCGATCATTCTTGGTGCGATGGTCGTCAAGAACGCGTTGATCTTCGTCGCGGAGCAGCGTATCGGCTACATCGCCGCCGACGTCGCGACCGAGTTGCGGACGAACCTGCTCAGCGCCGTCATCGCGTCGCGGTGGGCGTTCTTCACGCACCAGTCGACCGGCGCACTCGCCAACGCGATGGCGACCGAAGCGTGGCGAGCCGCACAAGCGTATGTCTTCGCCGTACGTGTGCTGGCCGGCGCGATCGAAGCCGCGGTTTACACGACGGTCGCGGTAGCCGTGTCGTGGCAAGCGACGCTGATGTGCGTCGGCGCCGGCGCGCTGGTCCTGTCCGCGTCGCATATATTCGTCCGCATCGCGCGGCGCGCCGGTGAACGCCAAACGCACTGGTATAGCTCGCTGCTCGGGACGTTGAGCGACGTGTTGCAGTCGGTGAAGACGTTCAAGGCGATGGGCCGCGATAAAGTCGCCGAGGATGTGCTGTCGCTCGGAACCAATAAGCTGCGCAGCGCGCTGCGCCGCCAAGTACTCGGCGAAGCCGGACTCGACAGCGCACAGGAATCGTTGCTCGCCCTCGTCATCATCGGCGGCATCTTCATCGCACTGGTGACGTTCGAAGTGCAGCTTGCGACCGTCACCTTCATGGCAGTCGTGCTCGGCCAGACGCTGAAGCGCGTCGGGCGCGTGCAGAAGCGTTATCAGATCGTGCTCACGTGCGAAAGCGCGTACTGGGCGCTCGAAAAGACCATCGCCGAAGCGCGTTCGCAAGCCGAACAATTCAGCGGCACGCAGCGCGTGGAACTTGCACGCGAGATCGAGTTCGATGCGGTCGGCTTTGCGTATGGCGAGCAGCGTGTACTCGACGGCGTGTCGTTCGTGATCCCCGCGGGCGTGATCACGTGCCTTGTCGGCGACTCCGGTTCGGGCAAGACGACGATCGCCGATCTCGTGATCGGCTTGATCACGCCGCAAGCCGGCACGATTCGCATCGATGGCGTCAATCTCGACTCGCTCGACATGCGCGCGTGGCGCCACAGCATCGGCTACGTTCCGCAGGAAAATCTGTTGCTGCATGACACGATCATGCACAACGTCGCGTTGGGCGATCCGAGTCTCAAGCGCGCAGACGCCGAGCACGCGCTGAGGCTCGCGGGCGCGTGGGATTTCATCGCGCGTTTGCCGGACGGCATCGACAGCGTGGTCGGCGAGCGCGGCACGCTGCTATCGGGCGGTCAGCGCCAGCGCGTGATGATCGCGCGTGCGCTCGCGCATAAACCGAAGCTGTTGATCCTCGACGAAGCAACCAGCGCGCTCGACCCGGCAACCGAAGCCGGCATCTGCGCAACGCTGCGCTCGCTGCGGGGTCAGTTGACTATTCTCGCAGTGTCGCACCAGTCGGCGATGGCCGAGATTGCCGACGAGGTGTACCGCGTCGAAGGCGGTACGCTGGTACGCGATGCGACGCGCGACGGATCTCGCGTCGCCCAGCGCGTTACCTGACTTTCGCCGTCGCGCTGCCGAGCAGCGAACGCACACGCGCGACCGTCGCCTCGATCTCCGCTGCGGCCGCGCCATCCGGCACAACATTCGACTCGTTCGACCAGGTCCCGTGACCCGCGGCAACGAACGCATCGTGAAACAGTCCGATGTCGCGCGACAGGCGCTCCGGCAGTAACGCCATCATCGTGCGATAGCTCACCGACTTCAGCGTGTGATCGCGACCTTCGGGACCCGTCGCTCCCAGATCGAAGATGTGCACGGGACGCGCGGTCGCTGCCGCCTCGGACAACATCGCGACGCTGTCGGAGGTCACGAGCAGCGCATCGGCGAGCCCGAGGATTCCGAAATAGGGATTGTCGGGGTCGTCGCGGCGATAACGATGCAACAACGACGGCACGGTCAACGTGGATTCGAGCACATCGGCGACCTCGACACGCGTGCGCGCGCTCGTCGTGATGATCGCGCTGCCGCCGCGCGCGCCGACCATCGCATCGATCTGCACCGCGAGCCGCCGCGCCGCGCGCGAACCAAACACGAAAGGTCCACTGTCGCCGCCGATCAGCACGCCGAGCAACGGTCGCGGCAATTGCGCGAAGCGTGCCTCCCAACGAGCTCGATCGGCCGCGAGCCGCTGCGGCACCACGCCGTGTTGGGTCATCAGGTTGTGCACGACGTTGGGTTCGCGCGGCAGCCGGTACTGCGGCGTCGTGATCACCAGATCGAATTCGCTGCGGCGGGCCCACGTCCGGCCGAGAAAAACCAGCCGCGTGCGACCGCGGCTCATCTGCTTGATCCAGCGACACACGGGCTCGTTCTTCAGGCCCGCGGAAATGATCAGATCCGGCCACGGCGGCGCAAGTGCATCGGAACGTTGGGCGTCGATGCCGCGCTGCGATACACGTCGCATCAGGCCGAGCGCACTCGCGGCCGTACGATAGTGCAATCGTTTGATCTGCGGTTCGCTGCTCAGACGACCCGCAAGCCCGAAAATCTGTGAGTTCTCACCGGCCCGGTAGCTCGCGACTGCCCAGACCCGCGCTGGTGGGTGGGGCGAGGCATTGTCTGTATAATCGCCCCCGGTCAACGTCCGCCCCAATCAATCAAGACACTATGAAAAAGCGCGAGGATTATGCCGCTCGGCTGACGCAGCTTGTCAACCAACTCGCCGAAGCGGGAACAGTGGTCAACGTCGACAGCGATCTCGTCGATGACGTCGGGCTGTCGTCGATCGAGATCATGGAGCTGATCGAACAACTCGAAGACAGCTACGACATTTCATTTCCGTTGAACGACCTCGCCGAGATCCGCACGATCAACGACATGGTCAAGGAACTCGAGCGGCTGGTCGACAAAGCATGAATCTGATCGAGCGTCGCATTGCCGCCGAGGTGTTGCCGTGGCACGGCAGCAATGTCCTCGGCACGCTGGTCGTCGTCGACGGCGGTCCGACGACCGGTGTCGTCGCTGGACACGACGTCATCCTCGCGGGCACCAACAACTACCTCGGCCTCACGTTCCATCCGGATTGCGTGCGCGCATCGGTAGAGGCCGCCACGCGCTATGGCACCGGCACTACCGGATCACGCCTCGCCAGCGGCACGTATCCCGATCATGCCGCGCTCGAACTCGAACTGGCCGCGTTCTACGACGCGCGTACCGCGATGGTGTTCACCACCGGTTACCAGGCCAACGTCGGCATCATCTCGGCGCTCGCGGACCGCGACTGCGTGCTGATCCTCGACGCGCAGAGCCACGCGAGCATCTATGACGGCGCGACGCTCGCGGGTGCCACGACGTATCGGTTCAAACACAACGATGTCGCCGATCTCGATAAAAAACTGCGCCGTCTCGGTGACAAAGCGGCGGATGCGCTCGTGATCGTCGAGGGCATCTACAGCATGCTCGGTGACACCGCGCCGCTGGCCGAAATCTGCGAGGTCACTACGCGGTACGGTGCGGCGCTGCTCGTCGACGAGGCGCATTCGTTTGGCGTGCTCGGGGAACACGGGCGCGGCCTCGCCGAGGCGGTCGGCGTCGAAGACCAGATTGACGTCATCGTCGGCACATTCAGCAAAAGCCTCGGCTGCGTCGGCGGCTACGCGGTCAGTCGTAAGCACGACCTCGCGCAGCTGCGAGCCGCGGCGCGCTCATACGCGTATTCGGCGTCGAGTTCACCGTCGGTAATGGCGTCGGCGCGCGCTGCGCTGAAAGTCATCCGCGAACATCCGGAACTACGCGAACGTTTGCGGAGCAACGCGCGCGTGACGTACGGCGCGTTGCAGCAACTCGGTTTCGAACTGGGACCGGTGATCACGCCGATCGTCGGTGTGCATGTCCGCGATGCGGATCAAGCGCTCAACGCGTGGCGCTTTCTGATCGATCACGGCGTGTACGTGAACCTGGTTCCGCTGCAGGCGTCGCCCGGACCGTTCTGCCTGCTGCGCGTCAGCTTGTCGGCCGCGCATACGCCGGCACAGATCGACGGCATCATCGAAGGATTTCGTGCGCTGAAGGACTCGGGGCTGCTGCGCACACTTCCGGCATAGAACGTCGGGCGGTTCGACACTGCGACTCTTCGGCGCATCCAGGAGGCCAGCATGCAGCGCAACGATTCCGATCCCGACGGCACGCGACTGCCGATCAAAATCGACTCTGCGTCGAATGGCGAGTTCGCACCGATCCCGCTTTCCCGAGCGAATCACCTCGGCAATCGCGCCGCGCGCGAAAACGCGACCGCGGCTGCCCGTCGCCAGGGGATCGCGCGCCGCGATTTTCTGATGTCGAGCTGCGGCGTCGCGAGCACGTTGCTCGCATTCAATGCGGCACACGCGGCGACCGGCGCGCGCGCTGCTTTCTTCGACGTGCCCGCCGCCGCCGCGCTCGACACTGAACTCGCCGCAGCGACCGTCGAAGGCGATGAGTTCATCTTCGACGTGCAAGGCCACTACGTCGATCCGACCGGTGCGTGGCTCGAGGGCGTGCCAGCCGGCGAGCGGCCGTTTGCGCAGATGCCGAAAGCGGCCGCCGCACTCGGAGCGGACGGCGACCGCAGCTATCTGAACCGCCTCGGCCCGCAGGAATTCGTCAAGGATGTCTTCCTCGACTCGGACACCGACATGATGGTGCTGTCGTTTGTGCCGTCTACGCCCGACGCGGAGCCGGTGACGATCGAAGCCGCCGACGCGACGCGGCGCATCGTCGACACACTTTCAGGCACGCAGCGCTTGCTGCTGCACGGCCGCGTGAACCCGAATCAACCGGGCGACCTCGACGCGATGGATGTGCTGGCGGAACGGTGGAAGGTCTGCGCATGGAAGACCTACACGCAATTCGGTCCCGGCGGTCGCGGCTACTTCCTGTCGGACGAGCCCGGGCTCGCGATGATCGAAAAAGCCCGCAAGCTCGGCATCAAGGTGGTCTGCGTGCACAAAGGGCTACCGTTCGGCCCAAGGTCGTACGAGCACAGCCAATGTTCGGATATCGGCAAAGTCGCCCGCCAGTTCCCCGACGTCGCCTTCATCGTGTACCACTCCGGGTTCGTCGCCGGAAAGCCGGAGCGTGCGTACGACCATGCTGCCGCGCGCGATGGCATCGATACGCTGGTGCGCTCGATGCTCGACAACGCCGTTGCGCCCAACAGCAACGTCTACGCAGAGCTTGGCAGCACGTGGCGCTATCTGATGCGCGAGCCGGACTCGGCGGCGCACGCGCTCGGCAAATTGTTCAAATACGTCGGCCAGAACAACGTGCTGTGGGGTACCGATTCGATCTGGTACGGCTCACCGCAGGACCAGATCCAGGCCTTTCGCACATTCCAGATCGCGCCCGATGTGCGCGAAGCCAACGGCTATCCACAGATCACGCCGGCGCTGCGCGCCAAGGTGTTTGGCTACAACGCGACGGTGCCGTACAAAATCTCTGCGGAAGAAGTGCAGCTACGCCGTGGCGCCGACAAGGTCACTCAGGCGCGCGCCGCCTATCAGGAGCGGCGTGACCCGAACTATCGGACCTATGGACCGAAGACCCGGCGCGAATTCTTCAACCTGCTGCGGCGGGGCAACACCTGACGTTGCGAACTCCTAATACCGTCCCCCCAGCTTCGAATGATCCCAACTGACATATCGTTCGGGATGGAATTTGATCACCGCCCTCTTCGCCGCTGTTTTCGACACGGCCGCAGTCAATGCCTGGCGTTGCGCCGCATCGACCTTTGCCCCGCGCGTGTTGATCGCAACCAGCGTCTCGATCACGGTGTCCAGATCCTCGATGACTTCGGCGCGCGCATAGATCACGACACCTTTGAGTTGTGCGTATTCGGTCCCGGTCTCGACGAGCAAGCTCGCCTTCGGGTCGCGGCGCCAGTTCAGCACCTTCTGTGCTTTACCAAACGTCGTGCAGTACAAACAACCTTCGGCATCGACGTAAAACCACATCGGCATCGGATGCGGATATCCGTCCTTACCGTTGGAGACAATGATCAGCGTCTTCTGGCTGTCGAGAAATTCGCGAATTTCCGCGGCGCTGAGTTCGATGTTGTTGCGTCTGGACGGCATAGCAGGTCTCCTGGGCGAAGCGTTGGACTAAAGCGGCGCCTCGCGCAGCGGTTTCGAATGGCGCCATTCCGCGAGCAGCGTGCGCAACGCCGCGACGAAGGCGAGCGGTTGATCGAGAAACAGATGGTGCTGCGCCTCGGGAATCGCGACGAACGGCACCGACTCGTCAAGCACCTTGAACATGTAGTCGGCAACTTCCTGGTCGAACAGATAACTGTCCTGTCCATAGATCACGCCAACGCGACAGCCGATCATCGCGAGCCCTTCCGCCATGTTCGTGTGGAACTCCATCTTCCCGAACAACCCGTCGTCGAACTTCCACGTCCAGCCGCCTTCGCTCTGTTTCAACGAGTGTTTGCCGATGTGATCGAGGATGTATTGATTGTTGCAATCCTGCGGTGGCATCAGCCGGAAGCGCGACAGCGCCTCAGCGTAGTCGTTGTAGATCCGCTTCGGGCGAATCGGCGAACGCCGCGGATCGCGCTCCCATTGGTAGTCCGGCGGTCGCACGGCGGAATCGACCAACACGATTCCGGCGAGGCGCTTGCGATAGCGCAAACCCGTGTTCAGCGTCACGAAGCCGCCAAAGCTGTGGCCGACGACGATCGTGTCGTTGCCGAACCCCGCCGCGTCCATCACACCCATGACTTCGGCCGCGAATCCTTCCGGTGAGTAGTGTTTGCGATGATCCGAATCACCCATACCCGACAGATCGAGTGCCACCACGCGGTAGTGTTCGAGCAGGAACGGTGCGATGAATGTCCACCAATGCGCGTGCGCACCGTTGCCGTGCACGAGCACGATCCCCGGCTTGTCGCTGACGCCGCCCCACTGCAGATAGTGGATCCGGGCACCATCGACAGTGATCACGTCTTCGTCGAACGCAACTTCGAGCGCCTTGGCAAACCAGCCCGGCGCGTTTTTCTGGACGCCCAAATGAACTCCCGGATCTGCTGAGTGAAATGCGGAACCTGTAGGAGCGATCTCCCGATCGCGATCGGGAGATCGCTCCCACAACGCAGTGGGTCCGAATGATGGTGGAAACAGCGACGATGGGGCAAGCTCTCCGGCCGCAAACCTGCCCGAAGCTGTTGTATACGCCATGAATCTGCGAATGAGATTGCTGCTGTCGGCCGGAACCCTGCTGTTGTCGACGATCTCGATCCAGGTGATGTCCGCAAGCGACGCGGTCTCACTGTTCTCGCCGCAAGGCAGCGCGAAGCAGGTCCGCCAGGTGACCGCACGTTTCAGCACACCGATGGTCGCCCTCGGCGATCCGCGTCTCGCTGATCCGTTCGACATCGACTGTCCGGCGCAGGGCCGCGGCCGTTGGGCCGACGAACGCAACTGGGTGTACGACTTCGACGACGATCTACCCGCGGGCATCCGTTGTACGTTCACGCTGCGCAAGGACCAACGCTCCCGCGACGGCGCGCTGCTGCAAAGCGCGCGCGCCTACGGGTTCGATACCGGCGGTCCCGCTGTCCGCAATGCGTTGCCCTATCAAGGCGGCACGGTCGACGAAGATCAGGTGTTTTTGTTGGCGCTCGACTCGCAGGCGACCCTGGCCTCGATCGAGCGCGCCGCGTACTGCACGATCGACGGCCTCGCCGAACGTGTGCCCGTTCGTGTGCTCGACGGCGACGCCCGCAAAGCCGTCCTCGATCAACGTCGCGAACTCGGCTACAGCTATTACCAAATCCTCTGGAAAGACGGCGGCCGCTCGAACGCACGCGCGCGTGATCGTTCACTCGAAGCGGCCGAAGCCAACCTCGTGGTGCTCGCGTGTAAACGCGCGCTGCCGCCGGCAACCAGGATGCAGATCGTCTGGGGTGCGGGTATCGAAGCCCCGAGCGGCATCGCCACGTCCATCGATCAGACGTTGCCGTACGAAGTACGTCCCGCATTCACCGCGAATCTGCAATGCGGTCGCGTCAATGCGCGCGCCGGTTGTATCCCGCTGGAACCCATTCGACTGCAATTCAGCGCACCCGTGCCCGCAGCGAGCGCATCATTGACTCGAATCGTCACCGCTGACGGATCCACGCTGGCGCCAGAGCCGATCACCGCCGGTGTTGCAACGGTAGAAGACGTGACGTTCAAGCCGCCGTTTCCCGATAACGCAACGGTTCGCGTACAGCTGCCGGCGAACGTCGTCGACGACATCGGCAGACCGCTCGCGAACGCCGATCGATTCCCGCTCGAAGTCAGGATCGACACCTATCCGCCGCTCGCGAAATTTTCGGGCGAGTTCGGAATTCTGGAGTCCAACGAGGGCGCTGTGCTGCCGGTGACGCTGCGCAACGTCGAACCCGCGCTGTCGGCGAAACGCGCCGACCTGATCGGCAAACGCCTGCGCAAGACCGCCGACGCCGCAAGCGTCGCGAAGTGGCTGCAGCGTATCGAGGAGGCCAATGAGCCGCGCGGGTCGTGGGCTTACGACGACGCGGAAAAAAAATCGGTGTGGACCGAACGCACCGCAGATCGTTCCGTGTTCGTTGCAACCGACGCGACCGAGTCATTCACCGTTCCCAGCGTCGATCCAGCCAACAACGTGCGGCCGTTCGAAGTCGTCGGGATTCCGCTCGCCGAGCGGGG
Source organism: uncultured Pseudomonadales bacterium (assembly GCA_964445675.1). GTDB lineage: Bacteria > Pseudomonadota > Gammaproteobacteria > Pseudomonadales > Azotimanducaceae > DATJGR01. Next base: position 12,952 of record CAYUMA010000427.1, read on the forward strand.
CTTCTACGTCGTGGAACTCGAAAGCAGAACGCTCGGCCAAGCACTGCTCGGCCAGGATCAACCGCGTTTTGTGTCGACCTCCGTGCTCGTGACCAATCTGAGCGTGCATTTCAAGTGGGGCCGCGAATCGTCGCGCGTCTGGGTCACGCACCTCGACGATGCGACGCCGGTCGCGGCTGTCGACATCGAGATCACCGACTACTGCACCGGCGCACTGCGCTGGCACGGTCGTACGGATCGCGATGGAATCGCGATCGTCGACGTGTCGCTCGGTGACCCGCACGGCAACAGCTCCTGCCGTTATTCGACCGCGCCGTTGATGATCAGCGCGCGCACCGACGATGACTTCAGCTTTGCACTGTCGTCATGGAACGAAGGGATCCGGCCATACGATTTTGCGCTCCACGTCGGCGGTAAGTGGGACACCGACATCTATCACACCGTACTCGATCGACCGCTGTTTCGCGCCGGTGAAACAGTGTCGATGAAGCACTTCACGCGCCGGCACACGATCGAAGGTGTAGAGGTCGCTCTGACTCCCGCCGGGGAACGTAAGGTGCGTATCACACACAGCGGCAGCGGCACGCGGTTCGAAATGGCCGCCGCGTTCGATAGCCACGGCATTGCCGAGACCACGTGGGAGATTCCGAAGGAAGCCAAGCTCGGCGATTACTCGATCGAAGTCGGCGCTCTGGAAATCGGCGAGACCGACGCAACGTGGCACAACAGCGGCAACTTCAAAGTCGAACAATTTCGTCTGCCGACGGTGCGCGCAACGATCAATGGTCCCAGCGAGGCGCAGCTGCGTCCGTCAGAGATTCCGCTCGATCTGCACGCGAGTTATCTCTCGGGCGGTGGTGCTTCAGGACTGCCGGTGAAACTACGCACGACGATCGAACCCAGGACGATCCAGTTCGCCGACTATGAGGACTACCAGTTCGGCGGCGCCGCCGTGACTGAAGGCATCACCCAATCCGGCGCGGGCGCATACGATTTCGAATCCGAACCGGCCAACGATGTCGTGAAGGCGCGGGTATTTCCGACCCGCCTCGACGCGCAGGGAGCTGCTCGCGTCGTCGTTCCGGAGATTCCCGAAGTCGAGCAACCGTCTGTGTTGAACGCCGAGATGGATTACGCCGACGCCAACGGCGAAATCCTCACCTCGTCCGCACGGGTCAACCTGTGGCCCGCGGCCGTCACGCTGGGTATTCGCCGCGAGGGATGGGTCGCAAGCCAGGAACAAATGCGCTTTCGCGTCGTCGCGCTCGACCTGCAGGGACACCCGGCCATCGGCCAACTCGTCGACGTCTCACTCTATCGTGCGACCGACTATTCGTACCGCAAGCGTTTGATCGGCGGCTTTTATGCCTACGAAAGCACGCGCGAGATCAGCGCGCTGAAGCCGACCTGCGACGGCAAGACCGACGCACACGGGCTACTGACGTGCGAAGTCGCACCG
>CAYUMA010000428.1:0-2313 GCA_964445675.1 uncultured Pseudomonadales bacterium
GCCGAACCGGCGGCCGGCCGCGATCGCTTCGTCGGCCAACGCCAGCGCCTTGGCATGTTCGCCGAGCCCGAGCCGCGCCGCCGCCATCGTGGCGAGCACGCCGGCTTCGAATGCGAGCAGCCGCCGTTCTCTGCCGATGACCAATGCGGTCTGCAGAACATCGAGTGCGTCGTGCCACGCGCCGCTCAGCACGTTCGCGCGTCCGAGTTGCAGGCTGGCGAAGAGGCGCGAGGTCTGGCTGCCCGTTCGTTCGGCGAAGTTCAACGACTCGCGGCCGTGGGCCAGTGCGGACGTTGCCTCGCCAGTGATGTCGCACCGAATGACGTGGAAGCTGTGCGCGATGTAGAACACGTGCAGCTGCTGCGACGGACGCGCCAGTTGGATCGCCCGGTCGAGTTCGGTCGCCCCTTCGAGAGGTCGTCCGGTGACGCTGAGTGAGACGCCTCGTGCGACCGCGAGCCCGAGGTTGGGACTGAAACCGGCCAGCTCTGCGCCGAGATCGAGATTGTCTTGCGCGATGGCCAGACCTTCCTCGGCGATTGCGAGCCCGTCGCGCATCCGGCCCGCGATGAAATAGGCGGTGAAGAGGGTGTAGCGAAAGGCCACGCGTGCGCCGGCGTCTCCCGTTTCGTCGGCGCGCCGGACCGCCTCGATCAGCGGGTCGAGTGCTTGTGTGGGTGCGCCGGTATATAGACGCACCGCGCCGAATCCGTTCAGCACCTGGCCGAGCACGCGCGGATCCGCGCTGCGCGTCGCGAGTTCGCGTCCTTCTCTGAAGAGCGAACCGGCTTGATCCTCCGGGTCGCCCGTGCGTGCCAGGTGCGTCATGATCAACGCGCGCACCGCGGCGCGCTGCGCGAGGTTTTCCGGCGTCTCGGCGAGCGTGTCGAGCAGCGCGCGTTCGCTGTGCCAGTGCCGCAGCGCCTCGGCAGGATCGTTGAAGCCGACCCATTGCGCGGCGCGGCGATGCCAGCGTGCCGCGACCTGTGCGTCGCCGGCCGCTTCCCAGTGATGCGCCAACAATGCGGCGCGCTCGTCGAGATCGCCGCCGGCGGCTTCGATCGCGCGCGCGACCGCGGCATGCAGCGGGCGCCGCCGCTCGCGCAGCAGACTGCCGAGCGCGACCTCCTGCGTCAGGGGATGTTTGAACGCATATTCGACGACCGGATAGATCGCCTGCTCGTTGATGAATTCCGCACGGCGCAGCGCGGCGAGCGCCCCTTTGAGATCGTCGTTAGGCAACTCCGCGACCTCGGCGAGCAGCGGCTCCGGGAAATCCTTACCGATCACCGAGGCGACCTGCAGCAGCCGCTTCTCGCGTTCGGGCAACCGATCGATGCGCGCGGCCAGCACCGCCTGCACGGTGGCCGGCACGTCCAGCCGTTCGATCGGCGTCACCAGACGGTACGCGCCGCGCGCGCCTTCGGGATGGCCCGACTCGAGCAACGATTGCACGCCCTCTTCGGCGAAGAACGGATTGCCGCCGGTACGCGCGTGCAGCGGTGGGGCAAGGTGCGCGAGACTGGCGTGGGTGCCCAGCCTGTCCGCCAACAGTTCCGCGATGGCGTCGGGCGCGAGCGGACTCAACGGGATCTGCCGATACCACGACTTCTGCATCCACTCGGCGTGATACTCCGGTCGGAAATTGAGCAACAGCAAACTGCGGCTGTCCGCGCGCGCGTCGACCATGTGCGCGAGGAACTCGGCGCTGGCGGCGTCGAGCCAATGCAGGTCCTCGATCAACGTGACGGTCGGCTGCGTCGCACTGCGCACGATCTGGCGCATCAGCCCAACGATCTGACGCTGGCGCGCCTCCGGGCTGACCTGCGGGGCCGGGCGCTCGGGATCGCTGACGCCGAGAAATTCGAAGATCGACGGCAATGCGTCGGCGAGGCTCTGATCGAGCAGCACCATGCGGCCGGCGATCTTCTCCTGCGCGCTGCGGTCGTCGTCGTGCGGCGTGATGCCGAAGTAGGCGCGGAAGATTTCGAGGATCGGCAGGAATGGAACGTTGCGGCCGTGCGCAACGGCATGACCTTCGAGCACCCGCATGCCGCGCGCGCGGCAGCGTTCGAGGAATTCGAAACACAGGCGACTCTTGCCGGTGCCGGCTTCGGCCACCACGCCAACCGCCTGACCGTTGCCGGCCGCCGTCTGCTCGAGGGCATCCTCCAACGTGCGCAGATCGGCGGCACGCCCGTCACGCGCGGCGAGGTCTTCGCCGGAAAGCTCGCCGGGCTCGCGGCTTCGGTCACCCTCTCGCTCGCGCTTGGATTCGGCGCGGCGGCCGTCCTGATCGGCGCGCGCGGCGGG
>CAYUMA010000429.1:0-3094 GCA_964445675.1 uncultured Pseudomonadales bacterium
CACCCCAGGTCTCGACACGATTTTTGGCGGGGTCGTTGTCGGTCGACCGGTAGCGCGACGTTGCATTGCAGGTGTCGCGGACCTCGTCGAACACGCCGAACACGTAGGCGATGAAAGGCAAGCCCCCTGTCGCCTGCGCACCCGTCGCCGGCCCGCCCCAAACGCACTCGGCCAGCGCCGCGTGCTCGTCTCTACGTGCGCCATCGAGGCTCAGCTGCACGTTGAGCGACTCGTTCGGGGTCCATAGCAGCGAAGTACGTCCCGTCATTGCGTCGGTGTCGTTCCAATCCTGGTTCGTCGCGGTGTTCTCGACATAGCCGTCAGCGCGCCGCATCTGAATGGCGGTGCGCGTCGAGACCGTATCCGACAACGGCAGGTTGAACATGGCGGCGCCGGAATATTGACCGTCGTTGCCCATACCACCCTGGACCACGCCTTCCAGTTCGGTACCCGGCTGCTTGGTGATGACCTGCACCAGTCCCGCCGTCGTATTGCGGCCGAACAACGTCCCCTGTGGACCACGCAACACTTCGATCCGCTCGATGTCGAGCAACTCGAAGACGGAACCTTGCGGCCGCGCGAGATAGACGCCGTCAACGTAGACACCGACCTTCGGATCCTGCGGTGCCGACCAGTTCACCTGGCCGATGCCGCGCAGAAAGATCTGCGCCGCGTTGCGCGAGGAGGGTGCAAATTGAAAATCCATATTCGGCGTCAGACGATCGATGTCGGCGATCCCGGTGACGCCCCGTTCCTCGAGTTGTTCACCCGAGAAGGCCGACACCGGAATCGGCACGCTCTGGACGGTTTCCTCGCGGAACCGCGCCGTCACCACGATTTCCTCGACCGCAGCGCGCGCTTCGGGCGCTGCGGCTTCGACAGCCGCTGCCTGTCGAACAACCATGATCCCAACACACACCATTGCACAGACAAGAACGTTGCGCATCGACAGATCCCTCCCCGGATTTGAGTTGGACGCTAGCACGGTTCAACGGAGGCCCACAACGCCGGCACTCGACGCCCGGCGCGGATTGCTGTCGAATTGCGGTTGTGCGCGTGCAACGGTCGCGCACACTGTCCGCGGCGATCTTCTCAAAGGCACATACGCATGCAGAACGAATCGAAATCAGACGTAAGCGGCGTCAGCCTCGACACTTTTGATCCGCAGATGATCGCGCGCCCTCACGCGTTCTACGAACACCTGCGAGCGCAAGCGCCGATCGTCTGGATTGCGCAACTCGAGGCCTGGCTGCTCACGCGTTATGACGACGTGCGCACGGTGCTGCGCGACCACGAACAGTGGTCGAGCATGCGCGGCGAGGAGCGGCGCATGCTGGAGCGTTCCGGAGTGCCCATCGAAACCGTCGCGCCGCGCGGCACTCTCGACATGTTGGGTGCCGACCGGCCCGATCACACGCGGCTGCGCAAGTTGCTCGCGCTGGATTTCACGCCGTCGAAGATCGGCCGCATGCAACCGCGCGTTGACGCGATCACGGCGGCGCTTCTCAAAGGTGTCTCGGAACGTCCGAGCTTCGACGTCGCCGAGGATCTCGCCGTCCCGCTGCCGGTAACGGTGATCGCCGAATTGCTCGGCATCCCGGCGGAGCTTGGGCGTCAGTTCAAGGCGTGGTCCGATGCCGTAATCGAACCGCTGCGACCGGATGCGGATGAGCAACAGGTCAGAGCCCGCAATGCGCAGGTGGTCGCGTTTCGCAACTACCTGCAGGCGCGCATTGCGGAACGCCATGCGACGCCGACCGACGACTTCATCGGCCGCTTGGTCGCGGCGTACGAACAGGAAGACAAGCTGACGGACAACGAACTCCTGGCGGCGGTGACGTTGTTGCTGCTCGCCGGCAACGAGACCACAACCAACCTCATCTCCAACGCAACGCTTGCGTTGTGCAAGTTTCCCGAGCGCCAGCGCGAATTGCGCGCTCACCCGGAACTCATCGACGTGGCGGTGGAAGAATTCCTGCGCTACGACGGCTCAGTGCAGTTCACGTCGCGGCGCGCCGTGCACGACGCGCAAATGCACGGTCAGAAGATCGAAGCCGACCAGCACGTGATCATCGTGCTCGCGTCCGCGAACCGCGACGAGCGCGTGTTCGACCAACCCAACGAACTGCGTTTCGATCGCCCTGGACACAAGCATCTTGGTTTTGGCGACTGGATCCACATCTGCATCGGCCAATTCCTTGCGCGTATGGAAACGCGCGCCGCGATGCTGGGTCTGTTGAAGGCCTACCCGCAGTTCGAACTGGCGGTGCCCGAGGACGAGATTCCGTATAGGGCGAGCTTCAATTTGCGCGGGCCAAAGCACCTGCTGATCCGAAGCGCAGCGGCCTGAGTCAGCTGTGTTGCGTGACGGTCGACCGCGCTTACCCGTCAGCGCGAGGCGGCGCCAGCTCGAACAGCCACAATCTGCCTGATTCGACGTCTGCGGGTGTCGCGGCCGCGTACTTGCGACTGAGTTCGCGGGTGAGGGGCTCAAGCAAAGGTCCCTGTTGAATACGAATCAGTCGGCGCGGGTAGCGTTTGCCGTCGACTCGCAAGATGGCATCTGCGTTACGTTGCGCCTCGACCGGCCACTGCTTCCACAATCGGCCGACGGCGCTCGTCATGTAGAGGCTGACGATGTAGACCTTGCCGTCGAGCTCCAGGATCCACGTCCTGCGTGAGCGTGGCGGGGAGAGCAGCTGGATCTCGACGGTCGCGACATCGTGCGCGAACGTCCAATCGGGTTCGGGTGTGGTCACGAGTTCCCCGCGCACGAGCGGACCACCCGCAATCGGGCCGAGCGGACCGTCCGAGAATCGTGCGGCAACGAGCAATGCACCGAGTGCGATGACGCCGCTGGCGACGATGAGGCCGAGCCAACGCATTGTCCGTATCAGGATGTTCACGGCAGTGCCCGGATCTGCTCTGCAATGGCACGGAACAGCGCGAAATGGTCCGCTGTTCGGTAGTGTTCCGGACGAGTGCTGCGGCCGTAATCGCGAAACGCAGAAGTTTTGGCAATGACGAGGCGCGCGGCGGGATCAACGTAGATGAACTGACCGTAGATGCCGAGCGCGGAGTAAGCGCCGCTGTC
>CAYUMA010000430.1:0-8050 GCA_964445675.1 uncultured Pseudomonadales bacterium
CCGACTTCGGCAGCACCCGACTCGCGAGGAATGGCACGATCGTCAGCGACACGATCAGCGACGACGCGATCGTGGCTACGACCGCCACGGGCAACGAACGAATGAAGTCGCCCGCCCCTTCCGGTAACGACATCAGCGGCAAAAATGCGAGCAACAGCGTCGCAGTGCAACCGATTACCGCGATGTTGATCTCCGACACGCCCGCAATCGCCGCCTCGCGCGGCGCGAGGCCCGCGCGCCAATGCCGGGCGATGTTTTCGGTAACAACGATCGAGTCATCCACCAGCAGTCCGAGCGCGAGCACGAATCCCGCAATCGACAACTGATTCAGCGAATAGCCGAGCAGATGCAGCGCGACGACACCCATCGACAACGACAACGGGATCGATACCATCACGACGAGTGATGCCCGATATCCCAACGGCAGCAACGTCAACAACACGAGCCCGATCGCGATCATGAAGTCACGCGACAGCGCACCGAGTCGATGCTCGACTGTCACGGCCTGATCAAAACCACGCTCCAACCGGATGTCGGGAGGCAGGCGCGGCTCGAACTCATCGACCTGCACGCGGACGCCTTCGATCACGTCGAATACCGTGGCACCGAGCTTCGCGCGCGCGGTCACGAACAGCGCGCGCCGTCCGTTGAAACGCGTGACGTGGCGGCGTTCGTCATTGGACCAGGCGACGTCGGCAACATCGCCGACGGTGATCACCGATCCATTGTTCGAGCGCAACACGACGCTGCGAATCTCATCGAGGCTGTCGAACGAACCCGTCGCAACGACGTTGAAACGCCGCCCGCCGGATTCGACCGCGCCGATCGGCGCATCCAATCCTTCGCGCGTCAGCGCATCGGCAACCGCTGCCAGCGGCAAGCGATACGCGGCAAGTCGATCGAGGTCGGCAGCGACGCGCACTTCCGCGGCCGGCACTCCCCAGACTTCGGCGTGTTGGATGCCGGGCGCGCGCTCAATGGCATCGCGCAATCCGCGTGCATATCCGTCCATCTGGCGAAACGACGCGGTATCGCTGACAAGCGCCATCTGGACGACGTTGGTCTGCGCGGGATTACGGCGGTCGGCGCGCACCAGCGTGACGCCGTTAGGCAGCGCCGGGCGCAGGACGTTCAGTTCACGCACAACCTCGTCGTATTTTTTTTCGGGATCGGAGCCGTGGACGAACTCGACGGAAATCGTCGCGACCCCCGTGCGACTGCCGGAGGTGAGCTGACGCACGTCGTCGAGACCGTTCAACGCATCTTCGATCGGAATCGCGATCAATCGCTCGACCTGTTCCGCATCCGCACCCGGCAACAGCACGACGACGCCGACCGCGGGGAAGCGGGTGATCGGATCCTCCGACTTCGCGATGTCGCGGACGGCGCCGAATCCCAGCGCAATCAGCAACGCAAATATCACCAGCGTGAACTGCCAGCGGTCGACGAAAAAACGCGTGATCGAATCCATGCGTCAGCCGGGCTCGGCGATCCGCACCGGTTCGCCGTCGCGGACATACGCAGCGCCCGCGGCGACGATGCGTTCGCCGGCAACGAGCCCCGAGATCACCAGCACGCCATCGTTCGCAATGCCGGCAGTCTGCACCGAACGGCGCCGCGCAACGTCGTCTGCATCAACGACGAACACGATGCCTTGGTCGGCGCGGCCGTCGAGCAAGGACAGTGTCGGCACGACCAGCGCTGCGGCGATTTCCGAGTCACCCGTGCCTTCGATCACGACCTCGGCGACCTGGCCACTGCGCAGCCCGGTTGAATCGCTGGGACGTACTTCAATTTCAAAAGCGCCCGTCGAATCATCGCTTTTGGCCGCGACGCGCACGACTGTTGCCGGGCGCGCCATAAGCCCAGCGACACGGACCTGCGCGGCGCTGCCGGCGCCGATTCGAGCCGCTGCACGCGCGACAACCGCAGCACGCACGACGATGCCCTGATCGGTTTCCCCGAGTACCAGCACCGGCGTGCCCGCGTTGACCATCTGCGCGGGTTCGGCATGGCGCCGCAGGATCACCCCCGACGCCGACGCCGTCAGCACCGTACTTTCCTGCGCGCGCTCGACCGCGAGACGCGCATCGTCGACGGCCGTCTGTGAAACAAAGCCCTTTTCGAACAGCGCCTGCGTGCGCGCGAGCAGCCGTTCGGCATTTTCACGCGCCTGGATCGCCTCCGCAGGATTAGAACCCACGCTGGTCCGGCGCATCGACGCCAGGCGCTGTCCTTGCCGCACTGCGTCACCGGTATCCACGAGCACGGACAGGATCACACCGGGTGCGTTGAACGACAGTTCCGTCTCGCGTTTGTAGGCGACGAGTCCGCTCGCGCGGATGGCGCCCGCCCGCGCCGCCGGTGCGACCGCAACGACCGACACGACGGGCCTCACGTCGGGTGAAATCTGATCGTTCGGTCGCGCCTCTTCACAGCCGGACAGCAGCGTCGCAACGCCCGCGGAAAGCAGAATCGCGAAGACGAACCGCAAGGCGGAATCCGCGGCGGGCCAACGGAGCCGCAAGCGGCAAGACCTCGAATTCATCGCCAGCCTCCTTCAAACCTGTCGACCTGATAGGTAGACACTGTCTAGGTGTGTAGTCTGGTAACACTACTTGACATTGTCAAGCTGGGCCATGAGCATAACCTTATGTCTTCCGACGATTTGCGCCGTATCGTTCTCGACGCGAGCCTTGACCTTATTGGGGAACAGGGCCTCGCGGCGTTGAGCATGCGCGAGGTGGCGCGTCGGGCCGGAGTCAGCCATCAGGCGCCGTATCATCACTTCGGTGATCGAGAAGGCATCCTGGCGGCGATCGCGATGGACGGATTTACGCGCCTGCACGCCGGCATGAAAAAATCAGTCGCCAAGCTCTCCGATCCGGTCGCGCGCCTCAACGCAATTGGCGTTGCCTACCTGACGTTCGCGGTCAAGCATCCCGCGCATTTCAAGATCATGTTCCGCTCCGAACTCGTGGCGATCGCGGATCACGAAAAGCTGTACGAAAACGCCGAGGGAGCATTCGCATTCGTGACGTCGATCGTTGGCGACGTCGTATCGAAGCGGCGCGGCGCAAAAAACACGTTGCCGTTCGTCATCGCTGCGTGGTCGCTCGTACACGGCGCCGCAACATTGCTGCTCGAAGGCAAGCTCGATCGCCATTTCGGCACCAGCAAAACGAAACGCCTGGCCGGGGCGAAGGCTGCGATCGAGGCATTCGGCAAGTTGATGGGCGGACAATAGTCAGACGCGCCGCGGTTCACCGCGAATTCAAACGCACCAGCTCTGCGCGATTGCAAAGTGTTGCTCCGCCGCTGCGTGATCGCCGACACGCAGGTCGAGCAATCCGCACGAGACCTGCTCGACGAATCCCCACTGCCATATCGCTTCCTGATCTACGCCGGTCAATGCGCTCAGCAGCGCACAGCGCTCCCGACCGATCTGCAGTGGGTCTCCCGCCAGGAGTTCGTCGCGCCACTCCCGCAGCGAAATCGCCAAATCGAGCGCAGGCTCTGCAAAAAGACCCTCCGGATCGACGAACTTGTAAGTGTCGCCGGCGCCACGTTGATCACGCAGCGTATTCCAGATGTGGGCGTCACCATGAACCAGGACGCTGTGCTTGCAGTCGTACGCGAGTTCGCGCTGGCGTGCGTACGCAAGCGCAAGGTGTCTGATCTTCGCGTCGTAACCCGGGTTCAAGGCATCCCAGTTCGCCATGATGAATCGCGCCTGCGTCGTCGCCTTTTCGGCCCCGGTCATCAGACCGCGCCTGTCGTCGACGCGCCGCCACGCGCTCTTCAGCGTTTTGCAGATGATCTCGATCTGTCGATCAACCGAGGCAGCGCAATCGGCGAGTTGTTCGCCCAGCCTTTCCAGCAGCACTGCATCGCGCGTGCCATCGAACGCAAGCAACCTCGCGTAGCCGGCGCCGTCTGCGAGGCGTAGCGCCAGCGCTTGTCTTCGCAGGCTCCCGGGCGGGCCGATCTTCACGACCGCGGGAGCACCGTCTCGAATGGCCGTGAACACCAACGCTTCGGTTCCGCCGCGCACCTGGTCAATGCTTCGAAGGCGCCAATTCCGTGCGACCTCCGCCAACAGTTCATCCAGACTCGCCAACCACCGCGTACCGCAATCGCCCAACGCGCGCGCCCGGTACGTCAACAGATCGGGAACGTTGATGGTCTGATGCAGCATTCGCGAAGAATACCGGAACGCGCTGCACGCGCGGCGCGAGACTTGCGCATGCGAGCGTGAAAAACGCTACGGCCCTAACGTGCTGATTGATGCACCCCGTTTTGCGCACTGTGAGATCCCAGCCGGGGGTTCAACTAAGCACATTCCCGGATTCCCGCGGCTTGGCTTATTTTCTAGGGTTTCGAACATTGCACCCGCAATCGGAGAAGGAGGAGCAATGATCGAAACGTTGACCGGAACCGATCGTTCGAATGGCGTCCGCTATCAGAAGCTGCTCGACGAAGACAGCCATCCGGTGCCGGAGATCTTTCGCGTCGAGTCGCCGTTGCCGCCGGGACCGACGGTGGTGCCCGCCGAGCAGTATTACTCGAAGGCGTTCCACGATCTCGAAGTCGAGAAGGTGTGGAAACGGGTATGGCAGATGGCGTGTCATGAGGACGACATTCCGGCAGTCGGCGACTATCTCGTCTATGACATCGCGCATCTTTCGTTTCTGGTCGTGCGCACCGGTGCCGAGGAATTCAAGGCGTTCTACAACGTCTGTCTGCATCGCGGCCGGCTGCTGAAATCGCACGGCGGCAAATGCGCGCGCGAGTTCCGCTGCTCGTTCCATGGCTGGGCGTGGAATACGGACGGCTCGCTGAAGGAAGTGCCATGCCAGTGGGATTTTCCGAGCGTCTCGCCGAAGACTCACAGTCTGCCGGCAGTGAAGGTCGGGCGCTGGGGCGGCTTCGTGTTCATCAACCCTAACGAGAACGCTGAGCCGCTCGAGGCGTTTCTCGGCGACTTGTCGCGCCAGTTTCCGAATCTGCCGTACGAACGTCGCAGCAAGGTCGCGCACGTGTCGAAAGTCCTGCGGTGCAACTGGAAGGTGGCGCAGGAAGCCTTCAGCGAGGCGTACCACGTGATCGCGACGCATCCTACGATTCTCGGCTCGATCGGCGACGCGAACACCCAGTACGACGTATTCGGCAACTACTCGCGCGCGATCTCGCCGAACTTCACGCCGAGTCCGCACACTAACGGCACGCAGTTCGAGCCGTTGGACGGTGCACGCCAATACACACGCTTGCGCCACCCGCTGACCGGGCACGTGTACGAGATGCATGACGACGGCACTGTCCACGTCACCAACGGCCGCGGCGACGTCAGCCGCTTCACGGCCGATGCACAATGGCTCGACGGCCCGATGACGCACGCCGACCCGAACATGGTGAACTGGATCGGTGGCAGGCAACTGCCCGGCACCGAGAACCTCCCGCTCGCCGCGATGCCGCCGGTCCCGCCGGGCAAGAACGCGCGACAGGTGATGGCGGAACCGATCCGCGAGGGCTGGCGCAAATCGCTCGGCGATGTGATGGACAGCGTCAGCGACGCCGAGTTGCTGGATTCGATCTACCTGACCGTCTTCCCGAACTTCCATCCGTGGGGCGTGTTCCACCGCATCGTGTATCGGTTCCGTCCGAACGGTGACAGTCCGGACGAATGCATCATGGAATGCATGTATCTCGCGCCGACGCCCGCCGGTCAGCCGCGTGGGCCTGCGGCACCCGTGCATCGTCTCGGACCCGACGACGACTGGGTCGACGCGCCCGAGCTCGGCATGCTCGCGAAGGTCTTCAATCAGGACGTCGTGAACATGCCGGAAGTGCAACGCGGACTGAAGGCAATGAAGAACGGCCAGGTCGTCTTCGCGAATTACGGCGAAACGAAACCGCGCCACTTCCACCGGCTGCTCGACGAATGGATCGCCAGGCCGTGAGCGATGGGTTCGCGCTGTGGTCCCTGTTCGACGATTCGGATCGGGCAGCGTCAGCGGAAGATGAACTAGAACTAGTGCCCGACCTGCATGAGTTCAGCACGCGGCGGCGTCACACCGCGCTACGCCTCGCGCCCGAACACAAACGGGGCCAGCGTCGCCTGCGCCTGCACACGGTATTTGTGCCATCGATTGCCGCCGTAGTACGCGAGGCTGCCCGGCTCTGCACCGCCTTCACCGTTGTAATAGGAAATGCAATCGCGTAACGGCGCGGTTGCGATGTCCACCTGACGACAGTGCTCGGCGTATTCGTCCTCCGGCTCCTGCCGGACGTCGACGATGCGCTCCCCACGATCGCGCATCGTCTCGAGCATCCAGACGACATAGTCGCCGTGGGCGTCGATCGCATCGGTGAAGTTGAAGCTGCCGCCGCCGCCTTGCGGACCCGAGACAATGAACAGGTTCGGAAAGCCGTGGCTGTGCAACCCGAGAAACGTTTTCGTGCCCTCGGACGCCCACTTCTGCGTCAGCGTGCGGCCGCCGCGACCGGTGATCATGTTGAACGTCGACGTCGCCATCCACTGAAAACCGGTCGCATAAATGAGCACGTCCAACGGATATTCGACGCCGTCGTGCACAACGCCTTTTGCGTTGATCTGACGCACGCCGGTCGGCGCCGTGTCGACGAGGTGGACGTGCGGCAGATTGAAGGCCGGCAGGAACTCGTCGTGAAACGTCGGACGCTTGCAGCCGTAGGGGTAATACGGTTTCAACGCCGCGGCGGTCTTCGGATCTTTGACGATCGCGTCCACGCGCGCGCGGATCTGATCCATGATGCGGAAGTTCGAGTCGAGCTGTTTCTCCATCAACTCTTCGGCGCTGAGCATCCGCTCGTGCTGTTTGCGCTCCTTGAAATCCGGCACCCGGCCGGCGAGATAGTCGTCGTTCGCCTGAATCGCGGTCCGCCCCGCCGATATCTTCGCGAATCGCGCGCGCCGTGCGCGGGCCCAGCCGGGCTCAGCCGCCCACGCGCGCCGCTCTGCGTCGGTCGTCGCGCGCTGATCGCGTATGTCGATCGACGATGGCGTGCGTTGAAACACGAAGAGTTCCTTGACGACCTTCGCGAGCTCGGGAATCGCCTGCACCGCGGTCGCGCCGGTGCCGATGATGCCGACCGTGTTGCCCTTCAGATCGACGTGGTAATTCCAGCGCGACGTGTGAAAAGCCTCGCCCTGGAATGATTGCATACCCTCGATGCGCGCGAGCTTCGGCGTCGTCAGGATGCCGTTGGCAAGGATCACGAAACGCGCGCGCATCGCATCGCCGCGATCGGTCGTGACGGTCCAGCGCCCCGTCGCTTCGTCCCACGCCGTCTGCTGCACCGTCGTATGGAACAAACAGTGTTCGTAGAAACCGAACTGCTCGGCCATCTGCTGGCAGTACTCGAGAATTTCGAAGCCGGACGCGAACTTCATCGACGGTACGTAGCCCATTTCCTCGAGCAGCGGCAGGTAGCTGTACGCTTCCACGTCGCACGCGATGCCTGGATACCGGTTCCAGTACCACGTGCCGCCGACATCGCCGCCCTTTTCGCAGAAACGCACATCCCTGAACCCGGCGCGATGCAGCTTGTGCCACAACAGCAGACCCGCGAAACCCGCACCGACCACGAGAATCTCGCATTCATCCATCAACGCGTCGCGCGCAATCGGCGGCGCCGAATAAACGTCGTCGAGGTATTTCGCAAAGTCGCCTTCCATCGCCATGTAATCGGCGGCACCGCGGCGCGCTTCCTTGAACTGTCGATACTTGGCCTGCTCGGCAGCGTTGAACGTCGCGCCCGGTGGCAATTCCGGCAGGGTCTTCAACGCTTCGTCGCTGACGATCGAGTAGCCTTTGCCGGCAATGCGGTCCGTCGCTTTTGCGGCGCGAGTGTTGAAAGTCTTCAGGCCGCTCGCGGGATCAATTCGAATCGACATTGTGATGTTCCCGGGACTTTTTCGTAGAAAGTGCGTGGGAAATGGTCGTCGTGCGCACAAACCATCAAAGTCGATATATACCTGAAACGGTGCGTCGAGGCACGCTGGCGGTCT
>CAYUMA010000431.1:0-3295 GCA_964445675.1 uncultured Pseudomonadales bacterium
GCGGCCGGCGGCCGCGCCGAAGCCGTCGCCTGCGATGTGTCGGACTTCGACGCGATGCGCACCGTACTCGAACCGTTGGACGTGCAGTTGCTCGTCAACAACGCCGGCAACGCGGGCGCGGATCCCTCCAAGGTCGGTCGCGGCGAATTCTGGGAGCAAGCGCCGGAGCAATGGACGCCGTGGCTCGGCGTCAACCTGCTCGGCGTGCTGAATGCATCGCGCCTCGTGTTGCCGAAGATGATCGATGCCAAACGCGGCAGCATCGTCACGATCATTTCCGACGCGGGCCGCGTCGGCGAACCGCGGCTCGAGGTCTACAGCGCCGCCAAAGCGGGTGCCGCGGGCTTCTCACGCGCGCTCGCGAAATCCGCCGGCCGACATGGCGTCCGCGTCAATTGTGTGGCGATCTCGGCAACGCGCACGCCGGCCACCGCGCGCGCGATGGACAACGCCGATTTCGCAAAACGCGCGCTGTCGAACTATGTCATACGGCGTTTCGGCGAACCCAGCGATGTCGCGAACATGGTGTTGTTCCTGTCGAGCGACGCGGCGAGTTGGGTGACCGGGCAGACGTACCCGGTGAACGGCGGGTATGACTTTGGTATGTGACGGAAGATCGCGATCTGGAGATCGCTCCTACATGGCGATTTCCTGGTAGGAGCGATCTCCAGATCGCGATCCCCTTAAGGCGAGGTAATCCGTGAGCGACGACAGAAACTATTTCCAGCACGACGTGATCGACGAGCACATCTTCGTGATCACGATCGATCGCCCCGAGGCGCGCAATGCATTCAACGGCGCGATGGCAGCGCAACTCGAAGCGCTGATCGACCGCTACGAAGACGACGCCGCATTGTGGGTTGCGATCATCAAAGGCAACGGACCGACCTTCTCGGCGGGCCAGGATCTGAAAGCGGCGCGCACCGGCGACATGGGCGCTGCAAAGAAGCGCGGCGGCTTCGGCATCATGGGCATGCCGCCGAAGAAGCCGATCATCGCCGCGATCGACGGTCAGGCGCTCGCGGGCGGCATGGAACTGACGCTGTCGTGCGATCTGATCGTCGCGACCGAAACATCCGTGTTCGGCCTCGCCGAAGCGAAGCGCGGCTTGCTCGCGGTTGGCGGCGGCTGTTTCCGCTTGCCGCGGCGCGTGCCGTATCACGTCGCGATGGAAATGATCCTGACCGGCGAGACGAAAACCGCGACCGAAATGTACGCGCACGGTCTGGTCAACAAGGTCGTCGCACCCGGCAAAGCACTCGAAGGCGCGCTGGAACTCGCGCGGATCATCGCGCGCAACTCACCCGTCGCCGTTAAAGCGGCAAAGGAAATTGCGTTCCGCTCGGCCGCAGAGCTCTGGAGCGACGCCGACGGCTGGAAAAAACAACAGGAGCCTTCGCGCGCGGTGATGCAGTCCGAAGACCTGCAGGAAGGCCTGCGCGCATTCGCCGAAAAACGCGACGCCGTGTGGAAAGGACGCTGAACTGATGAGGCTACCCGCGTCGATCAGTCAACGCCTGCGCCTGCCGCTGATCGCGGCGCCGATGCTGCTCGTATCGGGTCCGGATCTGGTGATCGAAGCGTGTCGCGCCGGCGTGATCGGTTCGTTCCCGACGAAGAACTGCCGCACGGTCGACGAACTCGACCGCTGGCTCGCGCGGATTCAGCAGGAAACCGAGGGGCGAGCGCCGTATGCGCCGAACCTGATCGTGCACAAGACCAACACGCGCCTGCACGAAGACATGAAGCTCGTCGAGAAATACGCGCCGGCGCTGGTGATCACCAGCGTCGGCAGCCCGGCGCCGGTGATGGACGCGATCCACGCCGCGAACGGATTGGTATTCGCGGATGTTGCGTCGATGCGTCACGTCGAACGCGCGCTTGCGGTCGGCGTCGATGGATTGATCCTGCTGACGGCCGGCGCCGGCGGCCAGACCGGCTGGGCGAATCCGTTGGCGTTCGTGCGCGCGGTGCGTTCCGTTTTCGACGGCCCCGTCGTGCTCGCCGGCGGCGTTGCCGACGGCGTCGCATTGCGCGCCGCAATCGTGCTCGGCTGCGACCTCGCGTACATGGGCACACGCTTCATCGCGACGCAGCAAAGCCTCGCGGCGCCCGCGTACAAAGACATGCTGGTCACGGCGTCGCTCGACGACATCGTGCTGTCGCGCGCGCTGACGGGACTCGAAACGAACCTGCTGCGCCCCTCGGTGGAATTGGCGGGCATGGACGCAACCGGCGTCGGTTCACTCGACGCAGGCGCGGCCGGTGTTGCTGCAAATGCACCGCGGCGCTGGAAAGACGTCTGGTCTGCCGGGCACACCGTCGCGCAGGTTCACGACCTGCCCGACGTTGCCGACCTCGTCGAGCGGATCGCCGCGGAATACGCCGCGGCGATGTCACACTGACGGAGCCGTAACGGAACCGACGATGCTGTCCGACTATCGTGTACTCGATCTCTCCGACGAACGCGGCGCGTTGTGCGGGCAACTGCTGGCGGACCTCGGCGCGCAAGTCGTGCGGGTCGAGCCGCCAACCGGCTCGCCGCTGCGCAACACGGGGATGGGTGCGTTGCCGTGGGAGGTGTATGCGCGCAACTGCACGAGCCTCGTCATCGATCTCGCGACCGACGCCGGCCGCGCGCAGCTCAACGAACACGCGATCCACGCTGACCTCGTCATCGATACCGGCACAGCCGCTGCGGCGCACATCGACTACCCGCAACTGAGCCGCATCAATCCGCGGCTCGTGTGGGTGTCGATCACCGCGTTCGGTGCCACCGGACCCAAAGCCGGGTATCTCGCGACCGACCTGATCGTGCAGGCCGCGTCCGGCACGATGGCCATCACCGGGTATGCGGACAGCAAGCCGCTGCGCACCGGTGCGATCACCGCGTGGTCGCACGCGGGTGTGGCCGCCGCCGGCGGCGCGCTGCTCGCGCTGCGCAGTGCCGAGCAAACCGGCGCCGGCCAGTTCGTCGACATCTCAGCGCAGCAGGCCTGCAATCTGGCTGCGTCGTATTCGCTGTTGACGGCGTACATCCGTGCGTCGCGGTTCGGCCGCGCGGGCAACGGCGCGGTTCCGCTGATCTGGCCTGCGGCCGACGGGTTTGTCTCGCTGACGCTCGGCTTCGCCGGACCGATGATCGGCTTCACGAAGAACCTGTTGACGTGGATGCACGACGAGAGCGCCATTACGGATACGTTGGCAACGCTCGATTGGGCAACGTACATCGCGAGCTTGCGCACAAAAGCCGATCCGACCCACATGCAGGAGTTGATTGCGAGCATCGGGACGT
>CAYUMA010000432.1:0-1561 GCA_964445675.1 uncultured Pseudomonadales bacterium
AATGCGGCGGTTTTGCCACTAGCAGTCTGTCGCCACTGAAAGTCCGACAGGCTGCTAGCGGCGGACTAAGTGTTTATGATTCAATTGCTCGTTTCCTGATAACCATGGCGGATCCCCTTTGAGTTCCGAACCCCTTAAGTCCAGCCGCAAGGCGCAAATCGATGCTCTGCTTCTCAAACTCCCGGGAGTCAGTGCAAGAAAGATCAATGGCCTTGACGCCTACTTTGTCAGCGACAAGATGTTTGCCTGCATCAGCGGCAACGGCATCGGACTGCGCCTGCCTGTTGCTGTCGCGACTGAACTGCAATTCTCGCGCAGCAATGTGGTTCCGTTCCAGCCCGGCGGTAAGGCAAGTTCCAGGGAATGGATTCAGATCGACCGCGCGGATGCGAGCGAGTACGAGAAAGAACTCGACTTGTTTCAAGCTTCGCTTGCGTTCGTAAAAGCCGGCCGGGCGCGCTAGTCTGGAAGCCCTGCCTCGCGCAGGGCTGTGGCGATATTTACCAAAGTCTTGCTGTCTTTGTACGGCTGTGTTTCAAGATACGCTGATATCTTGAACGATGGCTGGATACGCAGAATTTCCCGCGCCATCCTCTGGGCTTCGTCAGCTGAGCTGGACAAGATGTAGTCGGTGCAGAGCAGCACGCACCCATCCAGGCTCTCTGGATCAACACGCAGGCATTCGTTCGCAACCGAGATCGACGACGCGACCTGGCCGCTGTCTCGGTAACAGGCAGCCAGAACAACTGCCATCCACGGGGGATAGATCCGCGCATGCTTCACCGCGCGCTTGACGTGTTCGATCGCTCGAACATGCTGGCCGTTGAAATGAAGAATATTGGAATAAACAGCCTTGGCCATAGGACAGTTCAATCGAACTGACGCGGCACTCTCTGACAACGCCAGTGCTTCATCGTGGCGGCGCTGAAAGAGACGAACAGAGGCCAATACGATGCGCCCGAACCCATCGGGATCGCCGCGCTCAATCGACTTCTCAGCCTGAGCGGTGGCGCGTTCGAGGGATTTGGCGGGATCCGTGCTCCACCCTCGCATGACGCTCAGCCAGTTCGTATACGCTGACAACGCCATCGCTTGCGCTGAGTCGGGCAGCATCTCCGTAAGCTCCTCGAAGATTTTCCGCGCGACCGCATTACCAGTCTCGTTGCCCATGTACATATGGCTGACTCCGCGCAGCACGAGCTCCCGCGCCTTCCGGCTCGGCAGATTGTCCCACCACAGCAGACCGCTCTCGCCCGTTAGCAGCTTGATGTCCAGTGCGACGACGACCTCGGTGGTGATCTCGTCCTGGATCTCGAAAATATCGTCAACGACCCGGTCGTAGCGTTCTGCCCAGATGATCTGTGCCGCGGGCGCGTCGGTCAGCTGAATCGTGACGCGGACCCGGTCGCCAGCCATCTGCACGGCGCCGTCGAGAACGTATCGAACGCCAACCTCGTTCCCCGCCCGAATCGCAGACACATCCTTGTGCCGATAGCGCTCGGCAGCCGGCGCATTGATGAGGAACAGGCCTGGAAGCTTCACCAGCGAGGATTGAATCGAG
>CAYUMA010000433.1:0-2066 GCA_964445675.1 uncultured Pseudomonadales bacterium
GTCAGTGGATCTGCTCGTGATGACGCATATCGAAGGCGTCGGCATGGTTGCATGGCGTAACGAAGACGGCAGCTGGTCGCCGTTCTTCCCGAACGCTCGGGTGCTGGTGAGCGACGCGATGATGCGTGCGTTCATCGATGCAGCGGATGGCGCGGAGGCATCTCTCGAACGGCAGGCGTGGCAAGCGCTGATTGATCTTGGCGTTGTGGATACGTATGCCGACGGCGAACAGATCGTCGAAGGCATCTTCGCGCAAGTGACGGGTGCGCATTGTCCAGGGCACGCCGTTGTGCATTTCAACGATGCAACAGGCGCGCCCGTCGCAACGATGATCGGGCATCTGGCGGTTTCGCCGATTCACCTCGCGACAGGGGAATGCGCGCCGCAGCACGTGGACCCCGGCGCCGCGTGGGCGTTGTTGCACGCGACTGCCGACGACGGACGGTTGCTGATCGGACCGCTCTGGCCGTCCCCCGGGTACGGTCGTTGGGTGAGCGGTGGGTTCGTCGCCGGGAGCGCGTAGGCCCGATGGCATCAAGTAACCGGGGGATTCGGGTCGCAGGAGAGATGCTCGAAGCACCGGTCATTTGGCTACTGACGACGGTAGCATTGCCAAGCCCGATCCCGCTGTCGCATCCTTCGCAAGGTGCAGGTGTAACTCACCGCCGCACAGCTGAGACTACCTACGACGTTTACGAGAGATTTGCCGTGGACATTCGCATCACCTACTGCGGCGCTTGAAACTACCTGCCGGCGGCGGCCAGTCTGGCTGCCACGCTCAAAGGCGCGTTCAACGTGGAGCCAATTCTGGTTCGGGGCGCAGGCGGCGTCTTTGACGTGAGCGTTGACGGCAATCTCGTTTATTCCAAATTCAAGACGCATCAGTTCCCCGATGAGGATGCGCTCGTCGCGCAGCTGCGGGCATCGCGAAGCGGTGAGGTTCGCGCGCGCGGGCGCCGGACGGGGGTGGGTGCCGAGAAATGAAGGCAATGAGGGGAGAGTCGATGGATGGTGTATCGGGGGTGAATGCGGAACATGTCGTCCAGTTCTACGACGACGACTCGGTGCTGATCACCGAGATGGGTCGCGCGCTGCAAGCCGCGCTGGATCAGGGCAACGCAGCGGCGTTCGTCGTAACCAACGCTCATCGACGATTGCTCGAAGATCACCTGACGAACTGCGGCATCGATGTCGCGGCAGCGAGCGTGGACGAACAGATCGTTTTCCTGGACGCCGCCGAAACCCTGACCAAGATCACCGTCGACGGATTGACGGACGTAGTCCGATTTGCCGAGGTCATCGGGGCGCTGGTCGATCGACTGGCCGCTCGCTTCCCTCGGTTGTGGATATTTGGCGAGCTCGTTGCGCTGATGCGTGCCAACGGGAACCCGTTCGGCGCGGTCAAACTGGAAAGACTGTGGACGTCCTTCGCGAAGTCCCGCCCCGTGGTTCTTTATTGCGCGTGTCCGGCGAGCGCGTTTGCGTCGAAGCGAGACCTGACGGATTTCCTGTGCGTATGCGAGGAATACTGCCGCGTGCTCCACAGCGAGAGTTCGCTCGCGCTTGCCGTCCGCGAAACCAATGGCATGCGGCGAACCGACTTCGTGAACTAGCGCGACCACCGCCGCCGACACCAATCGCGCGGCATCACGCCTTTCGATACACGTGACGCTCGCTGTGCTGAATGACCGGATCCAGCAGCGACAGATCTCCCGGCGCGACCTGATTGCCTTGCGGAAACGGCGCGCCGGTGACGACGCCGATCTGCACCCGCACGCGATCGTTCTGGTAGTAGCAGTCGTAGACGCGCGTCAGCAATGCTTGAAACAGCGGCGGATCGCTCGCGCTGAATTCGCGCACGCGGGCGCCGCGATCGGCGAGCGGGAGAGCGACGAACGCCGGCTCGAAGCGTTGCAACACCGATACCAGTAGAGGGATGAAATCTTCCGCCTGCGCGAGCAGTTAAGCATCGAACTCCACGTCGGCGGCGCTCGGCATGGTGCCGTCATCGCTGGCAGGAACCAACGTGTCGAGCAGCGCGGCTAAGAGAATCTGTTGGGCGCGAG
>CAYUMA010000434.1:0-10968 GCA_964445675.1 uncultured Pseudomonadales bacterium
CCCACGATGATGACGATGTCGAGTTTGCGGCCGCGGCTCAGGCGCGGCGCCGATCCGGTATCCGTCACCACGACGCCGTCAGGCGTCACGTCGAAGATCCACGCAAGCACCAGCGCAATCGGAAATCCGACTGCGACCAGAAGGATCAGCGCTTTCTGGGACCAGGCCGGGAACCCGAGCGGCTCGAAGGTGACACTGCCGATCTGCAACAGCAGCCACGCGATCACCGCGTACATCGCGGCGACCCGAAACACGTGCCGCTGTTTCAGCTGAGCGAAAAATGAAGGTGTGGCGTCCGCCATGGGATCGTTGTGCAGCAAAACACGAGACGTTATCCGAATTGCGAACATGCAGCCAACAATCGGCCGAGGCGATGTTGTTCGGTAACGCCGAAGTTGTGTCAGGGTCCGTACATCACTCGACCGGCACTGGCGCTGCAAGTCGAAGGCCGATCCCCATGGATCGGCCTTCTTCCTTGCATCAGCCGACTGCCGGCTCGACGGCTGCCGCAGCTGCGGTACGCACCGCCAGCGCCAGCGGCAGCAGCACGGATGCGAAGATCACGAGCGACACGACCGCGAGCAACGCGAGCGTGACGTCCATGCCCCACAGATCGAGCGTCCAGCCGACGAACGGCCCTGTGACCGCGAACGCCGCGCGGAACACGAAACTCGCCAACGAGTTCGCCGTGGCGCGATACATTCCCGGCAGGCGCTTGTTGAACGCATCGCGCAGTACCACGAGGCCAAGGCCACGCGCGATGAAGAACGTCAGCGCTGCGACGAATCCACCGACAACCCCCGACAGCGCCAGGCCCAGATAGCCGAGCACCGGCAAGCTGCCGACGAACGCCAGCAACGTCGTCGTGCCGAGTCGATCCTCGATCTTCAGCGCCAGCCGTCCCGCCGCCGCGGATACGAGCATGTAGATCGCCCACAGATAGCCGAACTGCGACAACTCGACGCCCTGCTGCTGCCACAGCTTCTGCAATAGCCACACGGCGTAGAACGTCGTCAGGCCCCAGATCGACAGCGCGAGCAACGTCAAACGCAATACTGCACTCGACTTCAGCAAGTGACCGACGATCATCCGCATGTTCGCCCCATGATTTGAACCATCGAGGCGTTCACCCGGCGGCTCGATCAGCGTGAGCGCGATCAGCAGCGGCAACCAACCCAAGACGACCTGGACATACACCGCGGCCTGCAGCGACCACAACAGCAGCACGCTGCAGAGCACCGCCGCGACGGCTTCCGACGCGGTGTGCATCGTGAACAGGCGTCCGACCAGCTCCTGCCGGCGCCCCGCGTTGTGCCCGAGCGCGGCTTCGGAGTCGTAAAGAATCGCAAGGTCGGCGCCCGACACGAGACTGGTGCCGATGCCGAGGCCGAGTTCGAACAGCGCGAGTCCGCCGAAACCGTCGGCGAACAGCAGCATCGCGTGGCCCAGACCAATGAAGACGCTGCCGACGATCAACGTGAGGCGGCGCCCGAGTAGGTCGGCCGCATAGCCGGACGGAACTTCCATGACGAGCACGACCACGCCGAACAACGCCTGCAGCAGAAATATCTGCTGCATCGACAGTCCTCGGCTTTCGAAAAACGGCACCGCCACCGGCATGATCACCAGAAATACCTGGAAAAAGCCGAAGGCCAGCGTCCGCTTGATGTTCTTGCGTAATTGAACGTCGGTGATCGCGTTCATCACTCCACTCCTACCCGCTTATACCCGCTCGAAAAATCGATACCCCAAAACGAAAACCCCGGAGGCTTGTGGCGCTCCGGGGTTTTTGTTGAACGGTTCTTTCGAACTCAGTGCATCACAACCTCGTGCGCCCGCCTCCACGAATGACGGACACCATCCCGCAAGCCAGCATGGCGGCTGCGCGCGCCCGCGTGGCGGTCGAGACGGTGTTGAATTTGTAGTCGAAACACGGATGCATGATTGCTGAAACTCGAAAAACGGCCGGCATGGTGCCGCGCCTCAACAAATCTGTCAACACGAAACGACGAGCCATCGTTCACAGTATGTGAACGATTCCCGTCCTGGCGTCACCTTCTGTGTGCGAGCGATCCCAGTTCGGCGACCGTATCGAGCACCTTCGCCTCCGAGTCCTGCGGCAACATCGGGATCACGCGATGCACGCCCGCGTCGGCAAAACGATTCAGCAGATCCGCAGTCAGGCGACCGCGCGGCGTGATGCTGATTTCAAGTTCGCCGAGTTCTTCGTCGCGGCCCCAGCGCGACTGTGCAGCGCCCAGCTTCTCGATACACGCGCGCGCGCCATCGACGTCCATCGCAAAGCCATACCAGCCCTGGCCGACGCGCACCGCGCGTTCGATCGCCGCATCGCTTGCGCCACCGACGACGATCGGCGGACCGCCCGCCTGCACCGGGCGCGGCCGTGACTGAATGCCGGCAAAGCCGACGAAGCGGCCATCGAATGCCGGTGCGTCGTCGCGCCACAACACGCGCATCGCGCTGATGAACTCGTCCGTGCGCGCGCCGCGATCGGCAAATGCAATTCCGAGTGCGCGGAATTCGGGCTCGAGGTAGCCCGCACCGATGCCCAAGATCAGGCGACCGCCCGACAAAACATCGAGGCTCGCCATCTCCTTCGCGAGCACCACCGGATTGCGCTGCGCGATCAACACGATGCCGGTGCCGAGCTTGATGTGCTCGGTGACCCCTGCGAGATACGCCAACACCGTCGACGGATGCAGCATCGGAAACAGCGGCGGCGCGGGCGACGGCGCTTTCTGCGGATCGGGCAACACGACATGTTCGCCGGTCCACACCGATTCGAGGCCGGCGTGCTCGGCGGCCTGAGCCACCTGCCGCGCGACCGCGGGGTCTGCGCAAATTCCCGAGCCAATACCGAATATGCCGATCTTCATGATCACCTCCGCTTGCCTTCGCGCCGGAATTTGAACTCACAGAGCCCGCCGGATAATGTCCGCGCCGGCATCGCGATCCGTCATCCACAAACAGCTAGGGTACCAGCATGGCCTTCGGCATTGGTTTGATCGGCTGCGGCTTCATCGGCCGCTTTCACGCGCGCAACATCCGCGACATCGCGCGCGCCGGCGCGAACGTCGCTCCACTCGACGTCAACTACTACGCGGTCTGCGACCGCAACGCGGACCGCGCTGCTGCATTCGCAACTGCGGGAGGTTGTCAGGTCACGACAACCGACGCGTATGCGGTGATCCACTCACCGGGTGTCGACGCGGTCTACATCTGCACCGAGACCGCCGAGCACGTCGAACTCGTGATCGCAGCCGCCAAAGCCGGCAAACACGTCTTCTGCGAAAAGCCGCTGGCGACGAACCTCGCCGACGCGCGGCGCATGTTTGCCGCCGTGAAGGATGCCGGGGTGACGCACCAGGTCGGCCTGGTGCTCCGCTATTCACCGGTGTTCCGCGTGATCGAGGACATGATGCGGCAAGCCGACCTCGGCGCGTTGCTCGCGATTCAATTGCGCGACGACCAGTTTTTTCCGGTGCGCGGCCAGTACGGGTCCAGCTGGCGCGGCGATGTGAAACGCGCCGGTGGCGGTGCGTTGATCGAGCACTCGATCCACGACATCGATCTGATCGCGCGACTCGCCGGCGACATCGAACGCGTACGTTGCCGCACGCGCAACATCAGCGGTCATCCCGGCGTCGAGGATGTCGCGGTTGTCACGTTCGAGCACGCCGCGGGCCACACCACGCAGCTGAGTTCAATCTGGCACTCGATGGATGATCGGCAATCGACCCGCCGGATTGAGATTTTTTTCGAAGGCGGCTATCTCGCGACCGAACACGACTACTTCGGTTCGATCATCTATCAAGGTCGCAGCGGCGCGCCGATCACGCTGTCGGCAGACGAAGTGCTGCTGCGCTACATGAGCCTCGAAGGGTTGGATCCGGTCGACCACGACCTGCGCAGCATCGGTGGCATCTGCGATCGCGCGTTCATCGAAGCCGCCATCGCAAAGCGCGCGGCGCACCCGAGCTTCGCCGACGCGGTGCTGGCGCACGAACTCGTCGAGGCGTGTTATCGCAGCGCGAAGGACGCGCGCGATGTGACGCTCGCGGAGATCCAACGCAGCTAGCACTGAATCTCCGTCGGCGCGCCGCTGGACGTGCTCGCGCACGATGACTAACCTCGTCAATTCACCCGCATTAACAACAGCCGTTTTTCTATGAGTGCTTCTATGAACGTACGCTCACCGTTGCGCAGCGGGATCTTTCTCGCGCCGTTTCACCCGTTGAACGAAGACCCGACGCTCGCGATCCGTCGCGACATCGAACTCGTCGAATGGCTCGACGAACTCGGTTACGAAGAGGCCTGGATCGGCGAGCACCACTCGGCCGGGTTCGAGATCATCGCGTCGCCCGAACTCTTCATCGCAGCCGCGGCCGAGCGCACGCAAAGGATCAAGCTCGGCACCGGCGTCGTGTCGTTGCCGTATCACAATCCGCTGACCACGGCGAACCGCATCATCCAGCTCGACCACCAGACGCGCGGCCGCGTGTTGTTCGGCGTCGGGCCCGGGTTGTTGCCGTCGGATGCGATGATGATGGGCATTCCCGTCGACAAGCAGCGCGACCGCATGGTCGAGTCGATCGAAGTGATCCTGCGCCTGTTCAAAGGCGAGACCGTCACGCACGAGACGGAGTGGTTCAAGCTGACGAACGCGCGCATACAACTGCTGCCGTATACCAAACCGTATCCCGAAATCGCCGTCGCGAGCTCGGTCACGCCTTCTGGTGGCCGCCTCGCGGGGCGCCACGGCTTCGGCATGTTGTGTGTCGCCGCGACAAACCCGCGCGGCTACGACGCCCTCGGCATCAATTGGGACGTCGCGCAGAAAACCGCCGCCGAGCACGGCCGCACGATGGACCCGGCGCGGTTGCGTCTGGTCGGACCGATGCACATCGCGCAGACGCGCAAGGAAGCCCGCGAGCAGGTGCAGTTCGGTTTCCACGCGTGGAGCGGCTATTTCAATTCGATCAACCGCATGGGTGCCGAAGACCTGAAGGGTAAAGATCCGATCGACGCGATGATCGAACGCGGCGCCGGCATCATCGGCACGCCCGACGACGCCATCGCGCAAATCGAGCGGCTCGAACAGAAAATCCCGAACTTCGGCGCGTATCTGATGCTCGCGCACAACTGGGCGAACTTCGAGGACACCAAACGTTCGTACGCACTGTTCGCGCAGCACGTGAAGCCGCACTTCAATCGCGTCAACACCGCACGCACGGAATCGTTGCAATGGGCCGCCGACAATTCCGGCGAGTTCATGGGCGCCGCGATGGGCGCCGCCGCAAAGACGATCGAGAAGTATCAGCGCGAGGAAGCCGAGAAGGCGAAGAAGAAAGCCGGCTGATCCAGCGCTCTAACGCGCTTGCGCCCCTTCCCAGCGCTGTTGGAAGAAATCGAGTTGCGCCGCGCGGAATTTTTCGGCGACTTCGATCGTCGGGCGCAGCAGCAGTAACGCGTCGGACTCGCTCGTATAGCGCGGCCAGTGCGGGAGACGTTCCCCGGCGCCCGCATTCGGATCGCCGCTCGTCGCGAAGTTGATCCAGTAACGCTGCATCGACGCCGCCATCGCGGCGTCCTGCCGCGTCGTCAGCATCCGAACGATCGACGGCAGTTGGTCGAACGAATCGAAAACGTACGGGATCTCGATGCCGTGAGCCGCGCCCGGCACCTTGCCGCGGCGGCGCTCGAGCACGTAATCGAAGTGATACAGGTACACGGGCACATCGAAGCGCGCGGCCGAACGCGCGACATGGCGCGCGCCGGCGACAAACGTCGCATCGCCGAACGCCTGATCCGCAACCGCGGTATCGCCTTCAGCCATACCTGCGTACAGTTTTCGCAGCGCCGCAACGTCGATCCCCAGCGCGGCGACCAGCCGACTCGCGTCGGTTCCGAACGCGGCCAGCACACTTGCCTCGTAGCTGTTTGCGCCGATCAGCAGCGGAACTTTCGTGAATTCGCCGTTGCGCAGCCGCACGCCGGGGTCATCCGGCACCCAGACGCCGTCGATGACCGGACCGACGCCGCCGAGACCTTCCGTTAGTTGCCCATCGCCAAGCACCTGTTGCGCACTCAGCTGGCGCAACGCTACCGCGTCTGCGGCGCCCACCGACTTCGCCCACGCGACGCCCTGGTCGCTCAGCGACTCGCGCGGGCCCCGTGCAGCATCGAGACGCCGATCGATCTGATGGCCGCCGCCGCTCTCGATGATCGCCTTCTGGAACAGACCCTCGGCGCGCGGCGACGTCAGCAGATGCAGCACCGCGGACCCGCCGGCTGATTCGCCGAACACCGTGACGTTGGTCGGGTCGCCGCCGAACGCCGCGATATTCGCCTTGACCCACTCGAGCGCCGCGGCCTGATCCATCAATCCATAGTTGCCGCGCGCGTCGTCGGGATTCGCGGCGACGAGCGCCGGGTGCGCAAAGAACCCGAGCCGGCCGAGCCGATAGTTGAGCGTCACGAGCACGACACCGTGCTGCGCGAACCGTGTGCCGTCATAGATCGGCATCGCGCCCGAACCCAGTCGAAACGCGCCGCCGTGGATCCACACCATGACCGGACGCTTGCCGGCAAGCGCTGCGGTCCACACGTTCAGATACAGACAGTTCTCATCGGTCGAACCGACCGCGTCGGCGCGACCGGGCCGCGGCGGCTGCGGACACGCCGCGCCGAACTCGACCGCCTGCCGTGGTTGCGTCCATGACGTCACCGCCTGCGGCGGACGCCAGCGCAGAGGTCCCGTCGGCGGTGCCGCATACGGTATGCCCTTGAAGACCAGTACACCGTCCGCGTCGTCGCCGACGACCGGACCGTATGCGGTCGTCGCAGGCGCGCCCCAAGCACCGATTGCAACGCAGGCGACGATCATTGCAGCGATCGCGAAGTAAAGACGGTTCATGTGCGCTCCTTCGACGTGCCGCAAGCGTAGCTGGTTGTCGCGGCTGTTGGCGTAGACTTCGAATCACCTGAAGGCAGGGCGTGTACGGGAGGAGACGTGAAAGAAAAGCTTCCGGCCTACCAGGGCGATCAACCCTACGTATTCGTCAGCTATTCCCACATCGATGCGGCCGCGGTCTATCCCGAACTCGAACGGCTGCACGCGCTCGGCTTCAACGTCTGGTACGACGAAGGCATCAGCGCCGGCTCGGTGTGGCGCGACGAAGTGGCGCAACGAATCGAGAATTGCCGCGTCTTCCTGGTGTTGCTATCCAACAATGCATGCAATTCCGACAATTGCCTCAAAGAACTCAATCTGGCTTTGAACAGCGGGCGCGCGCTGCTCGCGGTATATCTGGAGAGGACTGAACTTCCGCCGGGCCTGCGCCTGAGCCTGTCCGACCGACAGGCGATCCTCAAATATGAGCTGCCTCAGTCGGTCTATCAGAGCAAGCTCGAAACGGCGATCCGCGAGCGCCTGACCAAGGACGGTACAGAGCCAACTGCGGTTCGCGCAACACCACCGAAGCCGCACCGACGAAAGACGTTCGCCGTCGCCGCAGTCGTCGCCATCGTCGCCATCGCTGGCATCGTCTGGTCGCTGCAGATCTCGCGCGCACCATCGGTCGAGGTGAAAGACGTCGCGGCGCTTCCGTTCGAGGATCGGCCCGCGATCGCGGTACTGCCCTTCAAGAACCTGAGCGGCAACGCGGACGACGACTATTTCGTCGATGGTCTGACTGAGGATCTGATCAATCGATTGGGCAGCTGGCGTGGGTTTCCAGTCATCGGCAACTTGTCGAGCTCTCGCTATCGCGATGATTCGAAGGATGCCAATCACGTCGCCAAAGAGCTCAACGCCCGTTACCTGGTGCAGGGCAGCGCGCGACGCAGCGCTGACTCGGTGCGCGTAAACGCCAGCTTGTACGATTCGACGAGCGGCGTGCAGATCTGGAACGAACGCTATGATCGCCCCTTTGGCGATGTGTTGGCCGTCCAGGACGAGATCAGCGAAGCGATCGTTGGCGCAATGTATCCTCAACTGCGGGGGTTCGACGAAAAACGCGCATTACAACGCAACACGAAAGATCTGACCGCGTGGGATCTAGTTCAGCGCGGCACTTGGTACTGGCACCGCTTCACTGCAGCGGACAACGCGACAGCGATCGAATACTACGGACAGGCCATTGCGCGCGACCCCAATTTCGCGCCCGCCGAGTCCATGTTGGCAGAGGCGCACTACTTCAATATCAGTTTCGGTTGGACACGTACGCCGGAGTACAGCATCGCCCAAGTTGTGCAGGCTGCGGAGCGGGCCGTGTTGTTGGACAACCAGAGCGGGGCGAACCAGCACGCGCTGGGACACGCCTATGCGCTGACGGGCAATCGCGAAGGGATGATCCAAGCCTTCAAAACCTCGCTCGAGTTGGATCCTAGTTCTTCGCTGGGGCAGATCTGCGCGGGGGAAGGGTTCGCCATGGCCGGTGAGTCGGACGCGGCGATCGAGTCACTCAATCGAGCCTTACGCTTGAGCCCGAAGGATCCTGACGTGGACTTTACGTACCACGCGATGGCCCTCGCGTATTTCGCGAAGGAGAACTACGACGAATCGGTTGGCTGGGCTCGCCGCGCGGTGTCTCACAACCCCCGAATGGCTTTTTGGCATCGAACTCTGGCGACGGGCCTCGCCCATGCGGGACGCGTTGACGAAGCCCGTGCTGAGCTTGCGCGAGCCACCGAACGGGACCCTGACTTCACGCTCGGCGGCGGGCGACTCATCATGCTCGCAGGCAATCCGCAGATGGTCGACCGTTACATCAGCGGTTTGCGGACGGCGGGGCTCCAGTAGGCTGTGAACCCAATCGCGGCATAAGGCGCGCGCAAAGAAACCGGAGAGAACAATGCGGACCCTCAGCACTACTTTGACGGCGTGCGCACTGCTGACGATCGTCTGCGGCTGCGGGCCGCAATCGACATCGACTGCATCGGGTAGTACCGCAGACTACGAAAAAGCGCTGCGCACCCAACTCGAGACGGCAAAACCCGGCGACGTCATCGTGATCCCGGAAGGCACGCACGCGATGACGCGCGGACTGGTGCTGGCAACCAACGGCGTCACGATCAAAGGCGCCGGCATCGACAAGACGACGCTATCGTTCAAGGGTCAGCTCGTCGGCGCGGAAGGCCTCCTCGTCAACGCCAGCGATTTCACGATTGAAGACCTCGCGATCGAAGATGCCAAAGGCGACGCGCTGAAGATCAACGAAGGCGCAAACATCGCGATCCGCCGGGTGCGCACCGAATGGACCGGCGGACCGAGCACGACTAACGGCGCCTACGGCATCTATCCGGTGCAGACCGAAAACACGCTGATCGAAGGCTCGGTCGCCATCGGCGCATCCGATGCCGGGATCTATGTCGGCCAATCACGCAACGTCGTGGTGCGCAACAACCGCGCGGAGTTCAACGTCGCCGGCATCGAGATCGAAAACACGATCGGCGCCGACGTTCACGACAACACCGCGACCAACAACACCGGCGGCATTCTCGTCTTCAACATGCCCGACCTGCCGCAGCCGGGACACAACACACGCATCTTCAACAATCAGGTGGTCGCCAACAACACGCCGAACTTCGGCGCCGAAGGTAGCGCCGTCGCCGGCATACCCGCCGGTTCCGGCGTCGTGATCAACTCGAACGACAACGTCGAAATCTTCGACAACGTGATCGGCGGGAACAACACGGCGAACGTGTTGATTTCCAGCTATTTCAGCGTTGGCTATTCGCGGGATCGAGTCCCGGCGCCCGCATTCGATCCGTATCCGGAAGGCATCTTCGTCTACGGCAATACGTTCGCCAAAGGCGGCGGCGCACCGGATCGACCGGCGCTGCAGGCGCTGCGCCAGGCGATGTTCGGCGACTCGGGCAACCTGCCCGACATCGTCTGGGACGGTCAGGTGAACGCTGCCAGGTTCGTCGAGGGGCGGCTGCCGGTTGAACTGTCGATCTGCATCGACAACGGCACCGCCGAGATCGTCAATGTCGACAACGCCAACAACAACGCGAATCCGAAGATCGATACGGACGCGCATCGATGCAGCATCGAAAAGCTACCGCCGATCGTGCTGTCGGGGTTGCTCGCGGCGTCGTGAGCTGCGCCAAGCTCGCCTGCGTCGCCGCGCTGGTCACCGCGTGCGGCGGTGCGACCAATTCCGTGCGGCACTATGCGGCGAACGCATATCCCGAGCAGCTGTCGAGCTGGGGCGTCGTCGCCGTCGCCGGGCACGCGCTGACACTCGGCAACGGCTTCGTACCGTACGACCTCAACACACCGTTGTTCAGCGACTACGCCCACAAGCTGCGCGCGGTCTGGCTGCCGCCCGGCACGCCTGCGCGCTATGACGCCGACGGCGTATTCGATTTCCCCGTCGGCACATTGATTCAAAAGACCTTCTACTACCCGCGCGCGCCCGGGCAGCCGGATGCGGTGCTGCGCACCGATGACGACGGTGGCGAATTCAACGGCGAGCGCCTCGACCTCACGCGCGTGCGCCTGATCGAGACGCGTCTGCTCGTGCGTCAGCAGACGGGCTGGGATGCACTGGCCTACGTCTGGGATGACGCACAGCACGACGCGCATCTCGAAATCGCCGGCGACATGAAGCAGCTGCGACTTGCGAATGGCGACGGTTCGTCAGCGACCGTCAACTACGTGATACCAACCCGCAACGAGTGTGCGAATTGTCATGCGACCGATCACACAACCGGCCAGCTGCATCCGATCGGTCTCGCCGCGCGTCACCTGAACAAAACGTATGCGCACTACGCAGACGGACCCGCCCCTCAGCTACAGCGTTGGCTGGCCGGGGGCTATCTCGATCAACTCCCGGCGCCCGTGCGCGCGAACGCACTGTGGCGCGCCGGTGCGAGCGACGACCTCGGTCGCCGCGCGCGTTCGTACCTCGACGTCAACTGCGGCCACTGCCACAGCCC
>CAYUMA010000435.1:0-8990 GCA_964445675.1 uncultured Pseudomonadales bacterium
CTACTCGTGTGCGCGATCGGCGAAATGCATCCACGGAAATTGCGGACTCCGCGCGCGACTTTCGCGCGGATCTCGCCGCGATTGAGGTTCCCGCGCTCGTCATTATCGGGCGCGACGATTTCCGACGGCGTTGCGCGTCGATCCGCGGCCCACGTGTGGCTGCCGGGTACGAGCAGTGTTGCGCCGTTGTCTGCGCGAAAGTCGGTGATGGCCCACATGCTCGCGACGCTCAGATTCGGCCGCGGATGCGGAAAGAACGTGAACGGGTCGTGCTCTCGATGCAGCACTTGCACGCGCGCCCCAGGCCCGACCTCGAGTGCGGCGGAGACGTGCAGCTGATATCCGGATTTGCCGTTGGGTATCAGGAAGTGATCGCACAGTTCGAGCGTGCGAGCGTGCAGCACCATCCGCCCGACGGTTTCGGATCTGGAAACGAGCGCGCTCGTTCGGCGCGTGAGGCCTGGATAGAACGCAGCGGGATCGTCCTGCGCAACTTTCACTCGCTCGATGTACGGCGCGAGTTCGTTGCGAACCGCAACGCGATCGGCTGCATTCAAAAGACCGGTGACGACGACGCAGCCGACCTCACCGAGCGCGGTCGGCGAGAACACGATCAATGCGGGCGCGAAGAGGTGAGACTTTCGCGATCCGGAGATCGCTGCTACCAGCCCCTGCTCTTACCTGCGAATCCTCGCTCAGTTCAATCCAAGCGTTGCGCGCAGCTCGCGGATGAACTCGAGATCCTGCTCCGGATTCATGCGCGCGGTATCACGTTCGATCTGCGCCACCAACGCTTCGACCGCTTCGCGGCCGTCCTGATCGCGCACGGCCTTGCGCGGCGTGCGGTTGCCGAGCGCCGGCAGCTTCTCGTCGACCCAGCTTCGGTAGTGGCTGCGCAGCATGTCCCGGATCATGCCCTGGACCTCGGGGTCTGCATCGAGATCGGCCTGCTCGCGTTCACGCTGCGCGTGCCGCGAGGGCCGCGCAGGTTCGCGCTCGAGCATTGATTGCACGGATTGCACCACGCTCGGCCGCACGTGCGCCGAGTCGCCCAGCCGCCGCTCGATCAATTTGCGCAG
This sequence comes from uncultured Pseudomonadales bacterium, assembly GCA_964445675.1. Taxonomy (GTDB): domain Bacteria; phylum Pseudomonadota; class Gammaproteobacteria; order Pseudomonadales; family Azotimanducaceae; genus DATJGR01. The sequence continues at coordinate 1,080 of CAYUMA010000435.1, forward strand.
CGCGGCCGCGCGTTTCGCCGAATTGACTTCGGCCGTCAACCGCGTGCCTTCGATGCGAAGCACGCCGAGCACAGTGTTGTCCCCGTCCTTGTCCATTTTGTCGCCGCCGCGAACCCAGCGGATGACGGTGCGCAGCATTCGTCCAGCGGCGTCGCGTTCGATCTCGGTGGTAACGCCGCCGGCGAGATCTGCGAGCCGATCGACTGCCACCTCCGGCGCATCGAGGTCGAAGATCAGCGTGTACATCTCCAACGGGTCGCCGTCGGTGTTACGCAACTCCGGCAGTTCGTGCAACGACGCTTCGATGTCGAGATAGAGATCACGCAGCTCGTCGGCAAACTCGCTCAGCGTCTCCGTGCCAAACAGGCTGTGCTGCGTACCCAAGGCTTTGCGTAGTTCGATGAGGGCGGGCTTGTGCACGGGCGGAATCGCCGTCGGGCCAACGCCGTCGATCAGCACCAGACCATCAATCGACACGAGCTTGCCGAACAGCACATCGCCAACCTCCACGGTCTTCGACGCAGTCCGCTCGCTGACGTCGGCTTCTGTTCCCAGCATCACGTCGCGCACCAGGAAGCCCGCGCCAGGGCGGCAATCCAGTATTTCGTGAAAGCTGCATGGAGTGGCGATACAAGCCTCGACGTAGCGGCGCGCAAGGGCGTCGAGCCGATGACCCGCGCGCGCGAGAAATGCCTCGGCAACGGTCGTGTCGTGCACCGCCACGGGCAATTCGGTGTCGTGCGGATCGGGTAGCCAGTCGTGCAGGAACCACGACAAGAAGAGCGGGATGAAACGCGAGTCGGGATCGAACGGTCCCGAGTCATCGAAGAGGAAAAATTCCGCCCACGCCTCTTCGAGTCCGATTTCGCCGAAGTGCCGCTGCCCCTCGCGAATCAAATCGCCGCCGAGCGGATCGAGCACACGCCGCACGCGACGCCAGTGCAGCTCCGCATCCGGAATCGCTTCGGTCACGCGCAAGCAACAGTGTTTGTATTTGCGACCACTGCCGCATGGGCACGGGTCGTTGCGTCCGGGTTTCATCGCAGCACTCCAAGCGGCGGCGCCGATGGCAGCATAACGTGCGACCGCCCGCTTTCGCACCTGGAATGGCCGCCCCTTCGGGCTAACTCGCAGCGCCGCGCGCGATCAAGCCGCCGAAATCTCTACGAACATGCTGTCCGAAGACGGCTTTGGAATTGCGCTGCCGGCGCCTCGCGTCCGTAAAGCATCGTCACTACTACACTACGATCTAGCCAAGTTTGTTCGCGCCTTACACTCGACGTTAGCTGTTTCGGAGCGCCGCATGCGTACCAACTACGTCTTGATCGACCTCGAGAACGTCAAACCTGCGGCCTTCGAGCTACTCAACCACGACCATTTCCGCGTGATGGTATTCGCCGGTTCCAATCAACCGAAAGTGCCCGTGGACTTCGCAGATTCGCTGCAACGCTTAGGCGGCAAGACCGGCTACATCATGATCTCTGGGAACGGGCCGAATGCGCTCGATTTTCACATCGCCTATTACATCGGGCGTCTGGCCGCCGAAAACCCCAACGCGTACTTCCACATCATCTCGAAGGACACGGGTTTCGATCCGCTGATCCGGCACCTGAAAACTCAAAAAGATCTTCGTTCAACGCGTCAAATCGATCGCCGAAATTCCGCTCGTCAGATCCGCCAATTCAAAATCGCTTCAGGAGCGCATTGACGTCGTGCTCTCCCGGCTGAACAACCTGAAAGCAGCCAAACCTCGACGATTGAAGACACTCGCGAGTACGGTGTCGTCGCTATTTCAGCAGCAGCTCTCAGATAGCGAAGTAGCCGCGCTACTCGACGAACTCCAACGCAGCGGAACAATCACGGTTCACGACGGGAAGGTTTCATACGAACTCGGCGATCATCTTTTGGAGAACGCGGCAACGTCTAGGAATTTATCCGCGCGGACGGCAGCCGCTTTGACGCAGCCGCTCACTCACCAAAATATCCTGCGTTAGCCGCCCTGGGAAATAGGAGGTCGCCTTGCAAGCCAGCGCTTCAGCGACGTCTGAGATTCGCTGGACGTCTTACCTGCGATCAACGCCTGAACGCTGATGTCTTCATCCAGCGACTCCCAATGGATGCCAGAGCCACCACCAACAAGCGTCCAATCAGAACGCTCGGTTGGCGTCGCGTACTCGAGTCGCGGATACCACGAAATCGGTACGGAGAGCGTGCGGCCGTCGTTGAGGGCGACGATCAACGTGTCCTCGGTGACGTTCACTTGAACTGCCCCGTGAGCGCGAATGTGATCGACCGAAGTACTCATCCCAACGTCCCGCAAGCATTCGCTGATGCGCCGCGATGATACCCCTGATCGTCCGAATCTCGGGCGCCGAGTAGCCGACGCTATGCTCGACGCGGACGGGATCCAGCCAGACCTTGGCCAGCGCATCGTCCCGTTGTACATGCACGTGCCGCGGTTCGCCGCCATCGCTCGAGAAGAAGAAAAACCGATACGGCCCGACTCGAAGCGCGGTTGGCATGGCTCTGCTTCAATGTAACGTTGCCCATGGCTCCTTTAACGGGCCACGCGGCGACCAGCCAATTTCGATACAGCGGCCGTAGCAACAGAAGAGGCCATCCCGCGCGCCAATCGTAGGAATTCAGCCATCAAACGACGTCGGAGTTTGCGAATCCCCTCAGCTCGAAACGGGCCCAAAATCCCAATTGCGCGCCAGTTTAAGTGGCGCAATAATGAATTCGCGCCACATCACTCCTCCTTTATGGCGCAATAAGGACAAGCGCGCCGGAAACGCGAACCATGCCAAAGCAGATTTCAGAGCAAGAGCTAGCAACGCTGATACGCGTACTGGGCAAGTTTCCCGACGGCGGTTCGCTCGAAGACATCCAGGCTGATCGGGAGATCAAGCTACCGCGACGGACGCTGCAGCGTCGTCTTGCACGGTTGGTGGAAGAGAAAAGGCTCCAAGTGGAAGGGCGCGGTCGTGGCAGTCGCTATCGGATTCCTCCCAAACGGATCATCGTCACGCCCCCCGACGGCGTCGTCAGCACCAGGGGGCATGCTCCTTCCGCGGAAACCTACATCCCAATCTCGCCAGAAGGGGCGGCAATCAGGCAGGCGGTTCGCGCTCCGATCCAGCAGCGTCGACCGGTTGGCTACAACAGAGAGTTCCTGGATCGGTATCGACCCAACGAGTCCTCTTACCTCCCCGTCGAAGTTCGCAATCGATTGGCCGAAATCGGTAGGTCACCGAGCGGCGATCACGCGGCCGGCACGTTCGCGAGGCAGATCTATCATCGTCTGTTGATCGATCTGTCCTGGAACTCCAGCCGCTTGGAAGGAAACACCTATTCGCTACTCGAGACCGAGCGCCTCATCGATCTTGGGGAAACCGCCACTGGAAAGGATGCCGGCGAAGCTCAGATGATCCTGAACCACAAAGCGGCGATCGATTTCCTGGTAGAGCAAGCCGAAGAAATTGGTTTCAACCGCTACACCGTATTGAACTTGCACGCGCTCCTCTCAGACAACTTGCTCGCGGACCAACAGGCGTGCGGCCGATTGCGTTCAATACCTGTCGGCATCGACGGTACTTCCTACCATCCGTTGGAAGTGCCGCAGCTGATTGAGGAACAGTTTGATCAGGTCCTACACACCGCAACCCAAATCAGCGATCCGTTCGAGCAGGCGTTCTTTGTCATGGTGCATTTGCCCTATCTGCAGCCATTCGAAGATGTGAATAAGCGCGTATCGCGGCTCGCCGCCAACGTGTCGCTCATTCGCAACAACCTATGCCCGCTATCGTTCATCGATGTTCCTGACCGCGCCTATCTTGACGGTCTGTTGGGCGTGTACGAACTCAATCGCATAGAGCTGCTGCGCGATGTTTTCTGTTGGGCATACGAGCGGTCCAGTGCGCGCTACTCTGCGGTTAGACGATCCTTGGGAGAACCAGATCCGTTTCGTCTGAAGCACCGCGAGCGAATTGCCGAATCGGTAAGAGCAATCGTCATCGGCAAGATGGATAAGCAAGCCACGACAAAATATCTAAGAATGCGAGCGTCCGCGGAGCTTGCGCCCAACGAAACCGATCGGTTCGTCGAGGTAGTCGAGACCGAAGTCATGAATTTGCATGAAGGGAACGTAGCTCGATTTCGCGTGAGACCCTCAGAGTACAGATCGTGGAAGGAAACTTGGCGTTAGCCCGCATTTCTCACAGAACAGTTGAGTGAAGGCCGTCCTTCGTGCGATAAGTACTGTGCTAACAGGAACTTAGAGGCGCAGGAGAGGACGAGCCTTCATGACAGAGTGTACACCGGAACAAATGTCGTTTGGGAGCATCGGACGACGCCAGATGGTGGCGAAGTTCGATGGTGGCACGATGACCAGTGACGGCGGCGTGCTGCTGTTGGGTGCGGTCGAGCAGCGGATCAAGCTGCTGGAGCGATTCGCCGAGTGCTTCATAGATGGTCGTGATGCACGCTTCGTGGAGCACCCGGTGCGGCATCTGGTCAGCCAACGGGTATTGGGTCTGGCACTGGGTTATGAGGATCTGAACGATCACGATGCACTGCGGCGTGATCCGGTGTTGGCGGCGGTGGTGGGAGCAGTCGATGTCGCCGGGACGGGGCGTCGCCGCAGTGTCGATCGTGGTTGCGCACTGGCAGGCAAGAGCACGCTGAACCGGTTGGAACTGTCGACCGAGAGCGAGGATCGGTACAAGAAGATCCAGGCGCTGCCGGCGCGCATGGATGAGCTGCTGCTGAGACTGTTCATCGAGTCATTCCGGCGTCCGCCAAAGTCGATCGTGTTGGATGTGGATGCAACCGACGATCCGCTGCATGGCCAGCAGGAAGGTCGGTTCTTTCATGGCTACTACGGCAACTACTGTTACCTGCCGCTGTACATCTTTTGCGGCGAGCAGTTGTTGTGCGCCCGCTTACGGACATCGAACCAGGACGCGGCGGCCGGCACGCAAGAGGAGCTGGCACGGATCGTCAGTGGCCTGCGCGCGGTCTGGCCAAAGGTGCAGATCGTGTTGCGCGGGGACTCCGGATTCTGTCGCGACGGGCTGTTGAGCTGGTGTGAGTCCGAAGGGGTGGACTACATCGTTGGCCTGGCAAAAAACAGCCGCTTGAAGCGAGCCATTGGCCAGCCAGCCCGAGCAGCCGAACAAGAACATCAGCAGACACTGGCGCCCGCACGACGCTTCCACGCCTTCGCGTATCGCACGCGCAAGAGTTGGTCGACGTCGCGTTGGGTCATTGGCAAGGCCGAGCACTTATCGGGCGGCGCCAATCCGCGCTTCATCGTGACCACGCTACTGGACTCGACATCGGCTATCGCGCTGACCGAGCAGGGTCGGCGGCTGTACGAGCAGGTCTATTGCGCGCGCGGGGAGATGGAGAACCGGATCAAGGAGCAGCAGCTGTATTTGTTTGCTGACCGCACTTCGGCCGCGACGATGCGGGCTAATCAGCTGCGGTTGTACTTTTCCTCGTTCGCCTATTGCCTGCTGCAGGCGCTGCGCCGGTTGGCCTTAAAAGGCACGGTGTTTGCCAAAGCGCAGTGCCACACCTTGCGCGAGAAACTGCTGAAGATCGGCGCACGCATACGCATCACGGCACGCAAGCTGTGGGTATCACTACCGACGGCGTATCCATACCGCGATGTATTCAGCGCCGCTTTCCGACGCTTGCAGGATCTGCCGCTGCGCATCTGATCGAGCCGAACCCAAAGCCGACCCATCCTGCTGTGCGGGACGAGCCCGCGCGCACGTACGCAGACAAACTCAGCAGAATCGTTAGAAACACCACCAAATTCGCCGCTCAATAGACGCAGGCACGAGATCACATCCAATTTCGTGGCATGCACGCATCACAAACCATCACAATCCGCCCGCTCAGACCCTGATCAATGCATAGTGTGAGAAATGCGGGTTAGCGGCACCGGACTGCACTCGCCCTCCAGCTTGTGCACATTCGCGTTCGACTGCCCCGTCAACAAGCTAGGCGCCGCTCAACGTAAAGCGGATCAGCTCCACCTAACCCCGCCTCGGCCGTGCGATTGTCCGTTTCTCCTTGGCTCGCTTTTGCCGCGAGAGCGTGGCCGGCGCGACCGCGAGTCGGCAGCCGATGACTCGAAGGACATTTGCGAGCGTGGATAAGCGTGCGTCGCGGCCGCTTGCAATCGTTCGGTGCAGCGATTCGCGACTCACTCCCGCGGCCGCGGCGACGTCGGAGAACACGCGCGAGCGCAGCACGTCGCGCAATGCCGACATCAGGAGCTTCGGATCACCGTCCGACATCGCCTCGTCCAGATACGCAGCGACCATCGCGGGGCTATCAATGAACTCGCTCGCGTCGAATGCGCGCGACGGTTGCTGACGAACTGGCTTGTTCATAGTCCGAGCTCCGTTGAATCGCTGCGCATCTTGAAATCACTGCATTGCTTCTGTGCCAACACAATGTCGCGGCGTTGCGATCCCTTGAACACAAGAAGGATGCGCGAGGAGCAGATCGGATCAGTGACTGAGCTTGACTCGGCCAATCGCGTTTCCGCGGCCAAAGGTCCGGATGAATGGACGTGGCTCGCTCGCGGCGATGCTGACGAACCGGTGTAGCAACCTGGCCACGCTATCCGCAGTTTCACCGGACGTCGCTTCCCCCGCAACGAACACGAATATCGCTGCACCCGATTCGCGAATGGCTCGACGCTCCAATGCGCGTCGGCGAATATTTCGGTCCCGCGTGAGCGCCACCCACCTTCGCTCCCCACAACCTGCGAGCCACACCGTATCTGGCGCACCGAACGGAAACGCTTCGCCAGCACGCTCGACCCGCGCGCCGAGACTCACCATGCGCTGGTAAAGCACGCGCGAATAGATCGACTCATCGAGATAGAAAACCGTGGTCTCAAGCCGCTTGGCGGCGGTCGAGCTCGCAGCGGATGGCTTCCTCGATGGTCTCCGTCGAGACTTCATAGTCATCCGCGAGTTCTCGCAGCGAATCACCCGCCTTGAATCGATCGGCGAGCACCGCGGTAGGCACTGCACGCCCGCGCAAGACGGGGCGACCAAACGCAATGCACGGATCAATCTCCACTGGATTCGGCGCGCCGAGCGCCGCGTGTTGGCACGTGAACGGGTAGAGCTTGGCCGGCACACCGCGGGGATCACGCTCGATTCGCGCCAAATGCATCTTGATCATCGATGTCATTTCCAATTGGCCTTCTCGCGACACGTTGACTACCTGGCCAAGCTCATCGACGAAAAGATTTACGCCATCTGTTTGAAACCGAATGTCGATCAGCGGCCGATCGACTTCGAGACGCGTCATCACATATGCCAACGCCGCACGAACGCGCGGCATCGAGACGCCATGCACGCGGCGAATTGCCGCAAGCACATGTGCTTCGACAAGATTCAGAAACGACAAACCTTCCGCACGACTCCCGTCCAAACAAATGAGCGGCGCGAAAGATCGTTTTTCGTCGCGGTACGTATAAACCTGGCCGACACACCACGACCGTAACGTTGCAATCGGCACGCCGACATAGTGCGCTGCTTCCACGAACGGGTACGCGGGAATTGTTCGACGACGATGAATGTCGGTTGGGTTCATCGGGTGCGGTTCCTAGCATTCAACAACGGCAATCATCCCAGCTCAGTCGCTGTTTGAGCAATGAAGCCGTCTTCGGCTGGTGAATTTAGACGCCAATCCACCGTCCATCAATCGACTATCGGTGCAATCCAACGTGAGACTTCACCCATCGATCGGCGCGAACACCAACTCCGGCACCACAACTTCCCAACGATCGCAGCGCGCAGAGTCGGCAAACTCCCCTTTCGAGTCTTCACGCGTACGCACAACGATCGCGGCGACGTGCGCATCGACGCACGACATACCCGC
>CAYUMA010000436.1:0-2317 GCA_964445675.1 uncultured Pseudomonadales bacterium
CCGACGGAGAATCACATCAGCCTCTACGGCGCCGGAGTTGGCGTCAATCTCGAGACTGAGTTCGGCATCAACGTGCGCGGCAGTGTGGCTTGGGAGATCGGTTCCGATCCGGCCGTCGATTCGACGGGCTCCAGTCCGCGCGCGTGGATTCAGATCGTCAAGGTGTTGTGAGCTTCGCCGTCAGCGCAACTGATCCGCCAGCGTCCGCGGTGCCTCGATGTGCTTTGCCCGCAGGTACTCGCCGAGCGACTTGGCCTGCTTGTCGATGCGATGGTTCGACGCGGCGCCGGTACCGAGCACGCCTTTGATGTAGAAATTCAGCGCCCGCAAGTTCGGCAGCTCGTAGCGCTCGATGGCGTACGGCGCCATGTCCGGGCACAGACGCTTGAACTCCTCGACCGTGAGGTACTCGTTCAGAAACGCGAACGCGGCGTCCGAGCGCGCCCACACGCCGCAATTCGCGTTGCCGCCTTTGTCGCCGGAGCGGGTGCCGAACAAGCGCCCGAATGGGATCTTCGTCGTCGCGCCGCCGGGCGCGCGCTGCAACCGCGCCGGAGTGCTCTGATAGTAGATCTCCTCGAGACCGAGCCGTTGCGTCGGCAACACCTCGGTGGCCCTGCCGCCGAGATGCACACGTTCGGTGACGAGCTGGCTGTCGATCAACGCGGGCCAGTGGATGATCGCGGGACCACCGCTGAAACCCGCCGCACCGCGCCCGGTGTTGCCCGGAATCGACGCGAGCCCGAGCTCCGTGACTTTGGCGCTGAACAGGCGGCCGAGCTTTTTCGGATCGGACGACGTCACGGTGATTCGCAGCGCCGCGTGCGCTTCCTCGTTGGTGGCCGGATCGTCTTTGTCGCTGCGGATCAACTGAATGTCGACGTCGTCGAACTGTTCCTTGCCGCCGAGGTTGTAGAAAACCTGATCGACGTAGATCGCCGCCTTCTGCTCGATGTCGAGACCGGTCAGCAACACTTCGAGACTCTGCTTGCAGGGCCCTTGCGTGTTGAAGCAGACCTTGTGCGTCGGCGGCGGAGAGCTGCCGCGGCAGCCACTGACGCGAACGCGATCGGTGGCGGTTTGTTCGATTTGCAGCGTGTCGAAGTGGGCGATGACGTCGGGGTTGTAGTACGCGGGTGTCGAGATTTCGTACAGCAGCTGCGCCTGCACGGTGCCAACGGAGACGAGGCCGCCCGTGCCCGGATGTTTGGTGATCGTGAAGCTGCCGTCGGCTTCGATTTCGGCGATCGGATAGCCGACGTTGTGAAAGCTCGGCACTTCTTCGAAGAACGCATAGTTGCCGCCGCAACACTGCGCACCGCACTCGATGATGTGACCCGCGGCCAGCGCGCCGGCCAGCGCGTCGTAGTCGGTGCGCCGCCAGTTGAATTTCCACGCCGCGGGGCCGATGACGACCGCGGCGTCGGTGACGCGCGGGCAGATCACGATGTCGGCGCCTTGGTCGAGTGCTTCTTTGATGCCCCAGCCGCCGAAGTAGATATTGGCCGTCAGCGCCTGCTGTCCGGATCCGGCGAGCGGCTCCTGCGTGTCGAGATTGGTGAAGCTCTGTCCGCGGCGCTGCAGGTCGGCGAGATCATCGAGCAGATTGTCGCCGTCGATGTATGCGACTTTTGCGGAGAGGCCAAGCTGCGCGAGGATTTTCTCGATCTCCGCCGCCATGCCCTTTGGATTGAGGCCGCCGGCGTTCGATACGATCTTGATGCCTTTTTCGAGGCACGTCGCGGCGACGTCCTCGATCTGTTTCAGAAACGTCCCGACGTATCCCATGTCGGCGCCGCGTTGCTGGCGCTGGCTGTACAGGATCGACATCGTCAGTTCGGCAAGGTAATCGCCGGTCAACACATCGATCGGTCCGCCGTCGACCATCTCGCGTGCGGCGGCCAGCCGGTCGCCGTAATAACCGCTGCAGTTTGCGATTCGAATGATCTCGCTCATGGTTGCCCGCCTTTCTGAACGCTTTTGATCCACGAGGGCTTACGTTTTTCGCGGAACGCGGCCATGCCCTCCGACGCTTCATCCGAACGGAACATACGAGTGCTCCACTGCGCGGTTTCGTTGAAGCCTTCCTCCATCGAAAGCTGCGGCACGCGTCGCACGAGCTTTTTGCATTCGACGACGGCGCTCGGACCGCCAAGGTTGATCATGTCGATTTCTTCGTTGACGGCGCTAACGAGATGATCGAGGGGCACCGCGCGATGTGCAAATCCCATCGCGACTGCGCGGTTGCCGTCGAAGCGCTCGCCGGTCAGGAACAGTTTCATGCCGTGGTGGACGCCGAGTTTCGGCAGGCATACCC
>CAYUMA010000437.1:0-4524 GCA_964445675.1 uncultured Pseudomonadales bacterium
CGGAAACGCGAAAATCCGGCGGCGCGCGCCATCGCTTGCGCGATGCCTTCGTTGAAACCCAGCGTACCGAGTCCGGCGCCGTCGGCCTTCGACAGTCCCGACGCCATACACACCATGATCGAAAAGCCGTACAGCATCGCCGCGTATTTGTTGTCGCGCAGGTTTTCATCGAACGTCGGTAAACTTTTGATGTCTTCGCACAGCCAGATCCCGTCGGCGGCGAGCGCGCCGTGAATCGCTGCGATCAACTTGTCGGGATACGCCACATCGTGAACGACGTCGAACGTCGTGATCAAGTCGAACGCCGATTGCGGCAACGGAGCCACGTCCGGATTCACGAGTGCGACATTGCCGACACCTGACGCTTTGACATTGGCGCGCGCGCGTTCGAGTGCGTGTGTCGAATTGTCATAGCCGACGAACGTCGATTGCGGAAATGCCTGCGCCATCGCGATCGTCGCGAGCGCCCCACCGCAGCCGACGTCGGCGACGCGCACGCCGCGCTCCAGACGCTCGATCATGCCGTCGAGCAACGGCAGCACATTGGGCACGAGCTCGAACTTCCTGCCGTGCGACGACAGACGTTCGATGCCGCACGCACAGCCGGCGCCGTGGTCGTCGTACGTGCGGCCGACACCGGTGTGGAAGCTCTCGACGAGTCCGGGCAGCGACGGCATCGTCGCGACGACGCCGTCGAAACCGCCGGCCAGATATGTCGGCATGGTGTCGTCGAGCAGCACCGCGACGGCTTCGGGTGACAGCCAGAAGCGATCGGTGGTTACGTCGTATTCGATCTGCGCGACGCAGGCCTGATGCCGCAGCCATTCGCGCAGCCAGCGTTCGTTCAGTCCCGTGTGATGGGCCAGATCTTCGCTGCTCGCAATGCGCAACTCTTTCAGTGCGTGATACAGACCCAGCCGATCGCCGAGAGAACTGATCGCGCAGTTATAGCCCGCGGTGATCGAACTACCCACGCGTTTGACATAGGCCTTCAGCAGATCGCGGTCGATCTCGGTTCGCGGTGTCATCGAGCGCTCCGGGACAGCAGAGGCGGCTATCGTACCCGTCCGGCGAATCAGTCGTAACCGATCAGAATCAGCCGATTCGCCAACTCATTCGGATTGTCGTTGGTCTTGGGCACCGCTTCGGCGAGGATCTCGCCGCACTCCCCGATCGCACCGACGAACCCGGTCAGCACGCGTTTGCGCCGCACGTTTTCGACGAAGCGCTCGATGATCGATTGCCAGCGCGCGTCATCGACGTGCGCGCTCACACCGCGATCTGCAAGGATCTCGACATAGCGCTCGGCCTCCGAGACGAAAATCAGCACGCCGGTCTCGCCTTTCGTGTGATGCAGCCCCTGCTCGAGAAACTGCCGGCGCGCCATGTTGGCCGCGTGCCAGTGCGCGATGCGCCGCGGGATCAGGCGCCGCGCAATCAGCGGAACGCGAAACAGGAGCACGAGCGCGCAGAACAATGCGAGCTGGCTCGACAACACGACAAATGCGCTCAGCCGCACGTAGACCAGCGGCGCGGACAACAGCAGCGCCGCCGCGCCCGCCCATGCGAGCGCGTAGTGAACGTAATCGCTGCTGTGCGCTGCGAGCACGGTCACGAGTTCCGCGTTGGTGCGCTGCTCGACGTCGGCGACCGCATCCGCAATCTGTCTGCGCTCGAGTTCGCCGAACAAGCTCATCGTTGTGTGCTCACGAGTTCCTCACCAGCTGCACTTTCACCAACTGCCGGAGGCGCCGCCGCCACCGAAGCTGCCACCGCCACCGCGGAATCCGCCGCCGCCAGAGCCACCGCCGAAGCCGCCGCGGCCGCGACCACCGGACATGCCGTTGAGTACCGTGCCCCAGACGATCGCGCGCGCGATGCTGCCGCCGCGGCGACCGCCGAAGCCGCCGAAGCCACTGAGCACGATGACGAGAACGATCAGCCAGAAAATGCTGACCGGCAACACTTTTGCACCGCGGTCGCTGTGCTGCAGCGCTTCGCCGTGGCCGCCCAACACCGCAATGATGGCGTCCACGCCGGCACGCACGCCGGCATCCATATCGCCTTTGCGAAACTGCGGCAGGATCCGCGTCTGAATGATGTTCGCCGAGACCGCGTCGGTCAGGTCGCCTTCGAGGCCATAGCCGACATCGATGCGCACCTTGCGTAGCGCGGGCGCCACGACCAGAACGACGCCGGTGTCGTGCTCTTTGCCACCAATTTGCCAATGGCGCCCGAGCTGATAGCCATAGTCCTGGATGTCGAGTCCACCGAGATCCGTGACCGTCGCAACGACGATCTGCTGGCCCGTCGCGCGTTCGTGGGCCTCGAGTTGACGCGTCAGCGTGTCCCGAGTACCGGCGCTGAGGATGCCGGCCGCATCGACGATGCGTCCCGTCAGCGCCGGAAACGCAACGCCGGCCGCGACCACCGCAACGGCCCATGCCAATGCGAAGAGCGCCGCAATCAGCGGTGTCGACTTCCGCATCAGAACTTGACCGCCGGCGCCTTATCGGAGCCTTCGCTCGCGGCGAAGGTCTCGCGGATCGGCATTTCGCTGTACATCACGGTGTGCCAGATCCGGCCCGGGAACGTTCGGATCTCGGTGTTGTAACGCTGCACCGCTGCGACATAGTCGCGGCGCGCAACGCTGATACGGTTCTCGGTGCCCTCCAGTTGCGATTGCAGCTGCAGGAAGTTCTGGTTGGCTTTCAGATCCGGATAACGCTCCACGACCACCATCAATCGCGACAGTGCGCTCGAAAGCGCAGCCTGGTTCTGTTCGAACGCTTTGAACGCCGCCGGATCGTTCAGCGTCTCCGGCGTCACGGTCATCTGCGACACCTTTGCGCGCGCTTCGGTGACGGCCTCCAGCGTTTCGCGCTCGTGCGCGGCATAACCTTTTACGGTTTCGACGAGATTCGGCACGAGGTCGGCGCGCCGCTGGTACTGGTTCTGCACCTGACCCCACCCGGCCTTGACCGCCTCGTCGTACGTCGGAATGTTGTTGATGCCGCAGCCGGCCAACGCGGCGGCGATTGCGACCAAACCGAGACGTACTACACGCATGCTGAGTTCCCTTTTCTTCGTATCGCCCAACTATGTGGGCATAAGTGACGCGCATCAAGGAGTTGCGGTCGCGGCGGTGAACTTTTGAGTACGCGCGACTAGACTGCCAGGGTTCTAAACTTTCGAGGACATCCATGAATACGAACAATGGACTTTCGGTTCGAAACGCACTGATCTGGGCGATGTGCCTGAATCTGATCAGCCTCGGCTGCATCCCCACGGCCAACGCCGCGGTCATCGACACACCGCTTTTCAATCAAGCGCTCTCTCAATCGCTCAGTCAGGGACTGACGCGCACCGCGACGATCGACCGCATCAGCGGTGTGCTGGCACAGGACTCCGTGCGCCAGCAGATGGTCGCGCTCGGCGTCGACCCGAACGACGCGCAGGCGCGTGTCGCGGCACTCACGGACAGCGAGCTGCAGACGCTCGACCGACAAATCGGCGAGCTGCCCGCGGGCGGCGACGTGCTCGCCGTCATTGGCGTCGTATTCGTCGTGTTGTTGATCCTCGAACTCGTCGGCGTCATCAACATCTTCAAGGCGCTCTAGTCCGAAGAGCACCGGCCCGAGTTGGGAGCGGCCGCGGCTGCTCGAGCGCGCGTGTCTCTAACCGCCGGCTCGGCATTGCTTCCGGCCGCGAGGCTTTCGAGGGCCGCGTCCGCGTAGACCAACGCGCGCGCCCCGCAACCTTGATCGAGCAGCACCTCGGCGAGATTGTTCAGCACCATCGGGTTGTCCGGCGCCAGCACGAGCAAGCGCCGGTAGGCGTGCGCTGCCGCGGCCAAGTGCCCGAGTTTGTGTTCGGTGTTCGCGAGGCCGAACAGCGCAACGATGCTATCGGGCCAACGCGTGAGCGCAGTCGCGTAGGCCGCGCGCGCGGTCGCGGTATCGCCGAGCGCCTCGAGCGGCACGATCGACTCGACGTAGCCGGTCGCGTCGGCCGTCGCCGGCAACGTGTCGGCGTCGAGGACGACGAATCCCCAGTAGCCGCCGCCGCGCCAGCTGCGCAGGAAATCGGCATACGTCATCACGCGTCGTTCGGACGTACCCGAACGCAACACGATCTGTCGCTCGTGCGCGCGATAGCCGATCACGACCGCGTAGTGCCACACGTGCAGCGGGCCTGCGCCGAGATCCTGCAGCACGACGACGGGATGCGCGGCATCGAGTTCCGCAATCAGCGCGTCCGGCTCCGGCGCGAGAACGTAAGGGATACGGTGCTGCCGGCGCGCGGCGGCGATCAGTTCGAGTTGCAGCGAGCCTTTGCGTCCGGGCAAGTAAGTCAGCGGTACAAGATCGTCGGGCGTCACGTCGACGCCGGAGGCGCCGAGCGCGGTCGCCAGCGCCGCCGGGCCGCACTCGTGCGATTGTTGAGGGAAAAACGGGGTCTGCGTCAACTCGACGCCGGCGCCCGTCGTTGGCGCAAATATCGGACGTGGGACCTGTGCGCAAC
>CAYUMA010000438.1:0-15224 GCA_964445675.1 uncultured Pseudomonadales bacterium
CCGTCGGTCGTGAACGCAACGTTGCTCGGCGCCGGGTCGCCCTGCGTCAGGCTCGCCGGTTTGCCGTTCGCATAGCAGTCCGTCACTGCAGCGATCGCACGATCGAGATCCGGTGTGCGACGCACGCCAAACTCGCCGGCCCATGCCGCAACTTTTGGCCATGCGGCGAGCAAGGCAGCGCTCTCTCGCGCGGCGACGTGGTCGACGGCCACGGGCGGATCTGAGGTCGCAACGATCATGCGTGCGATCAGTGCGCCGAGCGTCCGCATCACCGATGCTGCGTCGCTCGACCGCCGCAACGCAACGAACAGGTCCACTGAGTGGGTCAGGAACTGAAGGATCAACACCCGTCGGTCGGGATCCAACGCGATCATCGGCGGTACTACGCCAACTGTTTTACCGAGGCGCGTGTAGCTGTTGAATTCCTGCTGCGCATGAGTGGACGTTTGCGGAAACTCTTTGACCACCCAGGACTGGGACAGACCATCGGCGATTACCTCGCACCGGAACGTGCGTGCTCGCAAGCCGGCGCCGAGTCCGACGACCGAAGCGACCCGCGTGCCGGGAACCAGCTCGGTGATGAGCACACGCGGGTCGGTGGCGTCGTTCACAGTGCGTGCAGGTCGTCCCAGTCGACCCAACGGCGCGGACCTGGACCCTTGATCATCGTGCGGCGAATGCGCGGATAGTGGACGACGTCGTTCGGATTGCGCTCGCCAGCCATCAGGTACACGAGGTCTTCGTCGAACGGATTCTTCAGCGTGTGAGGCTGCGACGGCGCGGTGAATCCCATGAAGTCGCCGCGACCGATCTCGTAGGATTCGTCACCGATCTCCGCGATGCCGCGCCCTTCCAGAACGTACAGAAATTCCTCGTCGGCGTCGTGATAGTGAAACTGCGTGCTCTCGCGCCCCGGTGCGAGGCGCACGATGTGCACGCCGATACGCTGCATGCCGACGCGCGTCCCCAGCGTTCGCGTCAGACGCACCGCGTTTGGATTGAACTGGTGCTGCCGCCGCTCGGGTTCGAGCGCATCGATTGCGGCGGCGCACAGCAGCGCGTTGGGCCGATCACTGGGATTCATTTGAGCGCCTCCGGATGCTCGAGCATGATCTCATCGAGGCCGCCGATGAGCCGATCGTTCTGGTTCGGATCGCCAACGGTAATACGAATCTTGTCATCGAGCCGCGGCGCATCGAAGTAGCGCACCAGAATACCGCGCTCTTTGAGCGTCGCGTACAACGCGCGTGCGTCGCGGCGGCTGTCGCTTGGCGGCGTCGCGAGCAGAAAGTTCGATTGCGACGGCGGCACTTCGAAGCCACGCGACCGCAGCGCGTCGCGCAGTCTGCGCCGTTGTGCGCGAACGCGGACCCAGGTGTCCGCCGCATAGTCGAGATCGGCGAATCCGGCGCACGCGATCGCCTGCGCGATTGCGTCCACGTTGTAGCTGTCGCGTGTTTTCGTCAGCATCGGTTCGATGAGCGAAGAGGCGCCGATACCGTAGCCGAAGCGCAGGCCGGCCAGTGAGTAGCCCTTCGACAACGTGCGCAGCAGCATGACGTTGTCGAACGCGCGCGCCACGTTGACCATGTCGTGGCGCAGTGCCGGATCGACGAAATCGACGTACGCTTCGTCAACCAGCAGCACCCCTTCGAGTTCGTTGGCGATGTCGGCGATGACGTCCGCGCTCGTGAGTCGTCCGGTGGGTGCGTGTGGATTGACGAGGCAGACGAGGCGCGCGCCCGCGTCGTTCATCTGCTGCGCGAACGTGCGCGGCAGATCCCAATCCACGTTCAGCGGCGCCGCATTGACGCGACAGCCTTGGATTTCTGCGAGCACCGGATATAGCGAGTAACTCGGGTCTGACGTACCGAAGACGTCGCCGTGGTCGAGAAATGTCGTGACCGCCAGCCGCAGCAGTTCATCGCCACCGTTCGTGACGATCAATTGCTCGATCGCAACGCCGTGTCGCTGTGCGGCCAGCGCGCGGAACCGATCGGCGGTCGCCGGCGGATAACGGCGCAACACGCGGGCGTCGAAGGACTTCAGCGCGCCAGCGACCGCAGGACTCGGCGGATACGGATTCTCGTTGGTGTTGAGCTTGATCACGTCGTCGCCGTCGGGCTGCTCGCCGAAGGTGTAGCCGTGCATACGTCGAATCGTGTCGCGTTCGTAGCTCATGGCCGAGCGGCTACTTCAAGCGCCGGTGCTCGAGACTCGGCAGGCGTTTGCGGGCCTCCGCCACGACCGCCGTGTCCAGATCGGCGATCGCGACGCCATCGCCCTCACCACACTCGGCGATGACGCAACCCCACGGATCGGCGATCAACGCGTGCCCGTACGAGTTTCGGCTGCCGTGGTGATGACCCCATTGCGCGGGCGCCAACACGTAGGCCTGGCATTCGATGGCGCGTGCGCGCAACAGCACGTGCCAGTGATCCTTGCCTGTCGACAATGTGAAGGCCGACGGCACCGTCAACGCGAGCGCGCCTTTGTCGACGAGTTGCTGATACAGCGTCGGGAAGCGCACGTCGTAGCAGATACTCAGTCCCAGCGGCCCGAACGGCGTCGGCGTGACGACGACGTCTTTGCCCGCGAGGGTGCGATCGGATTCGTTCAGTCGCGTCCCGTCGGCGAGATCGACGTCGAACAGATGAATCTTGCGATAGCACGACACGATCGCGCCGGCAGGATCGAGGTGCACACCGGTGTTGTACGCCTTACCTTTTTCGTCGGAGCGTTCGTGAAATCCCCCGAGCAGCAGATGCACGCGGTGTTTTGCTGCGAGGCGCCGACAACGATCGAGAATCGGTCCGCCGGCCGGCAACGGCTCGGTGATTTCCTGCTTCTGCGCGTCAGGGCCGATGAACGCGAATGCTTCGGGCAACAGCACGAACTCGGCGCCGCGCTCGACCGCGCGCGCCGTCAGGCGTTCGGCGGATGCGAGGTTTGCGTCGACGTCGGGCGTCGACCGCATTTGAACGACGGCAGTGCGCATTTACGAACCCAGTGTCGGAAGCGTCATGCTCGATGTTTAGGCAAGGCCGGTCAACGCTGCAGCTGTTTTCAACAGCTTCTTCGGCTACAACTCCGGCTGCGTACACACGACCGGATGGCCGAGGAATTCTTCGAGCGCCGGCAGGTTGAATGCATCGTCTTCAGAGATGAGGCTGATCGAAATGCCGCTCGCGCCGGCGCGACCGGTTCGACCGATGCGGTGGACGTAGTCCTCCGGATCCTCCGGCAGATCGAAGTTGATGACGTGCGTGACGTCGTCGACGTGGATGCCGCGACCGGCGACATCGGTTGCGACCAACACGCGAATTTTGCCTTGCTTGAAACGATCGAGCGTCGTCAGCCGTTTGCGTTGCGGTACTTCGCCCGACAACATCTCGCACGAGACGTTTTTGCGGCGCAGGTATTCGTGCAGGTTGCGCGTCGAGTCGCGCCGATTCGCAAATACCATCACACGCGACAGTGCCTTTGCCTCGACCATCTCGGCGAGCAGCTTGCCCTTGTTCTCCGCCGACACCAGCCAGAATTTCTGCTCCACCGAGTCGACGGCGATGTTCTCCGGTTCGATCGCGACGTGGACCGGATCGAGCGTCCACGACGAGGCCAGCCGCATCACGTCGTCGTTGAACGTGGCGCTGAAGAACAGCGTCTGGCGTTGCCGTTTGTGCGGCGTCTTGTAGACGATGCGGCGCACGTCCGGTATGAACCCCATGTCGAGCATGCGATCGGCTTCGTCGATCACGAGGATCTCGACTCGACCCAGATCGATGACGCGGCGATTCATGAAGTCGATCAAGCGACCGGGAGTGGCAACCAGAATGTCGACTGGACCCTCGGTGAGTTGGCGCCGCTGTTTTTCGAAGTCCATGCCGCCGACGACGCTGACGACGACCGTGTCGAGGTACTTCGCGTGATCGTGCCCGTCCTGCTCGATCTGAATCGCGAGTTCCCGCGTGGGCGCAAGCACCAGCGCGCGCGGTGCGCCCGGCGGGTTCGCCGGCGTCTTCGGACGTTCCCACTGATGGGCGAGAATCGTGATCAGGAATGCGGCGGTTTTACCGGTGCCGGTCTGCGCCTGGCCGGTGACGTCGTAGTCGGCGAGGCTATACGGCAACACTTCGCTTTGAACGGGCGTGCAGTACTCGAAACCGAGGTCGGCAATGCCGCGCACGATCGGCAGCGGCAACGCAAAGTCGTGGAAGCGGTCGCGATCCTCGACCGCGGGTACCGGAAACTGATCGAGCGTCCAGTCCGTCAATGGGGGTTCCTGCTGTTCATATATCAACACGCCCTCGTTGAGAGGATCTGCCCGATGCTCTCGAGTTCAACGCACAGTACAAATACATCGGTCGCCGCTTCGACGTCCTCGAGACGTGCAAAAGTCGGTGCGATGCGGATGTTGCGATCCTGCGGATCGCGCCCGTAGGGGAACGTGGCCCCCGCAGGTGTCAACGTCACACCGATTTCGCGTGCGCGCGCGATCACGCGCCGGGCGATGCCGGGGATTGTATCGAACGAAACGAAGTAGCCGCCGTGCGGGTGCGTCCACGTCGCAATATCGAGTCCGTCGAGCCCTTGCTCGAGGCGTTCGAGTACCGCGCGGAATTTCGGCCGGATCAGTTCGGCGTGGCGTTGCATGTGCGCGTGCAGACGCCCGTCGAGAAAACGCACGTGGCGCAGCTGGTTCACTTTATCGGGGCCGATCGTCGATGCGCTGAGCTGTTTCTCGAGCGATTTGACAATCAGCGGTGAACCCGCAAGGAAACCGACGCCCGCGCCGGCGAAGGTGATCTTCGACGTCGATGTGAATTGCACGGCATGATCCTCGGTGCCGGCGGCGGCGAGCAGCGATGAGAAACTCGCGAGCCGGGGAGCACTCGAATCGAATTCGTGTACCGCGTACGCGTTGTCCCACAGCACGAGAAAATGTGCGCCGGCGCGCTTCGGCAATCCGGCAATGCGCTGCGTGACAGCATCGGAATACACACACCCGGTCGGGTTCGAAAACCTCGGCACGCACCAGATACCCTTGATCAGCGGATCCGCCGCGACGTGCGCTTCGATGGCGTCCATGTCGGGCCCGTGCGCGGTCATCGGTACCGCGAGCATCTCGATCCCGAGTGATTCACAGATCGCGAAATGACGATCGTAGCCGGGCACCGGGCACAGAAACCTGACGCGCCCGCCTGCCGCCGTCGCTTCGCGTTGCCATCCGGTGTCGGCGCCCCACAGCCCCGCTCTCAGCGCGGTATCGACGACGAAGTGCATCAGCTGCAGGCTCGAATTGCCGCCAGCGATGACGCGCTCCGGTGTCGTGTCGAGCATCTGCGCGCCAAATGCCCGCGCTTCCGGAATGCCGAGCAGCCCGCCGTAATTGCGCGCGTCGGTGCCGTCGGCAAGGCGATAGTCGCCGTGCAGAATCCCATCGAGTTCGTTGGACAAGTCGAGCTGATCCGGCGCCGGCTTGCCGCGCGTCAGATCGAGCTTGAGGCCCGAGGCGCGCAATTGATCGAGCCGCGCGGTCAGCTGGTGTGCACGCGCGTTGAGTTCTACGGTGCTCCGACTTCGCAACGCCTGCGTGTCGCTCATACCGATAATCCGTGTAACTCGTCGATGCCGAGCATCAGATTGAGACACTGAATGGCAGCGCCCGACGCCCCCTTACCCAGATTGTCGTAGCGGGTAATCAACAGCGTGTGCGTATCGTTGCCGAACACCATCAGGTCGACCCGATTGGTGTCGTTGGCCGCGAGCGGCGACAGATAACCGTCATCGAGCGCGGCTTCCGCGCCGAGCGGTAGCACATTCACACAGGGTTCGTCGGCGTAGCGCTCGCTGAGGATCGTGTGGATCCGCTCTGAGGTAGCGCCGTTGAGCCAGACGTTCGCGAGCGGCACGTGATCGAGCATGCCCTTGTAGTAATGGCCGACGCTCGGCGTGAACAGCGGCCGCGCGCGGGTGCCGGAGTAGCACTGCATTTCCGGCACGTGTTTGTGCATCAGCGATAAACCGTAAGTCACTGGCGGCTGCACGCCCGTGATGCCGCGCGCCTCCGCCGCCCGATAACGTTCGATCATCGAACGGCCGCCGCCGGAATAACCGGACACCGCATGCATCGACAGCGGTTGCGACGCCGATAGCACGCCCGCATCGATCAACGGTCGCACGCAAAGAATGAAGCCGGTTGGATAACATCCGGGGCTGCTGACGCGATTGGCAGTGCGGATTGCGTCGCGTTGTGCCGTATTCAGTTCAGGCAGTCCGTAGGTCCATCCCTGCGCGACTCGATGCGCGGAACTCGCGTCGAGCACCCGGGTTGTCGCGTTGTCGAGCAGCGCAACCGCCTCGCGCGCCGCCGCATCGGGCAGACACAACACAACGACGTCGGCTTCGTTCAGGAGCGCTCTACGACGGACCGGGTCCTTGCGCACCGCGTCGTCGATCTCCAGCAGATCGATATCCCGCCGTGCTCGCAGTCGAGCAGCGATTTCCAAGCCGGTGGTCCCGGCCTGGCCGTCGATGAAAACCCGGTTCCGTGTGCCCATTTGGGTGAGGTGAGTGCCCGCAGGAAAACTGCGTATGTTAGCCATTCGCACCGGGCGCGCAAAGCACGCCCAAAATCAGCCGATGCGGCGCCACGCTTGTTTAACGAGGCCCCAGGCCACAACGAGGAAGCCGAGGGGCAACAGCAACGTCTCGATCACGTAGACGACGATCAGATTGATGACGTGTTCGACGGCCGATTCGGCGTCTTCCTTGAGCCGTGTCAAACGACCTTCGACGTCGAGCGTGCGCCGCTGATCGTCGATGAAGGCGTTGAATCGTTCGAGCAGCGAATCCTGCGCTGTGGTCGGGCGCGGGATCGTCTCGTTCGATGACTCGATCTGCGTGCGTGTCTGCGACAAGAAGTCGACCGATGCAGTTTCGCGCTGAGTCAGAAAATACTCGTTGACGAATCCGGTGCCGAGCGTTGCTAGCACGAGCGCGAAACGCAGGAAAATGAACGTCGCGGTGAGCCGCAGCACGGCCGTCCGCAATGAGTTCCCGCGATCCGATCGCCACCACAACGCGACGATGCTCAATACGATCGCAACCGACAACACGACATTGACGGGGAGTGTCGCGAACATCTCGCCGAGCATGATCTGAATGCCGAGCGATGTGGCAGCCAGCAGCGCCATCCACGAGAACTGCTCGACCAGGTCGTTCAGTGGATCGAGTATTTCGCCGGCCGATAAGACCACGCCGACACCGGCAGGCTGGAACGCAAGCTCAGTTCCTTGCGCAACCGAGATTGCACCGTTGAGCGTACGGGTCAGCGCGAAGGTGACGAGGGCGCGTTGCAATGCCGCGTGCGAACGCTGCGACGCGACCTCATCGAGAGTGCCCCACCAGGATAACGCCAGGATTGCGAGCAATAGCACCGTCGCCGACGCCGCGCCGAGCGCGCGCGGTGAGTTCACTTGACGTGGTGTTTGCGCTGGGTGACGAACAGCGTTTCGAGCTTTTCCAACACCGCGTTGCGAATGTTGACCCGATCCAGTTCGGAACGTTCGCCGAGTTCTTTCAGCTTGATGCGGTGCAGGTGCAGCACCGGCCACGCCTCTTCGAAGCCACGCAGATCGCCCTTGGCGAGTACCGGGAGAAACGGATCATCCTCCGGCCGATTCTTCATCAACGTACGCACGCCTTTTTCGAACGGCACGCGACGCTCGCCGAGGCTGCGATCCTTCTTCACATTCGCGAGGTACAGACCCTGCTGCTTGATGAGTTCGCCGGGGATGATGTACAGACCCGTCATCGCGACTGCCTGGTCGACCACGCCGCTGAACGTATCGTGGAACGCGGCGGGGTCCGGCAGGATCACCATCTTGCGATGGTATTCGCGCGGGAAGTAGATGTTGTAGGTGCTGTAGAGCTTCTCGACCGACGCCGAGTAGACGCACAGAGTCGCTTCGAATTGCATGATGAAATCGATCGCCCGTTCGCGATCGATCCCTTCATCGAGGTCCCACGCCAGATCCGGATTGTCCGTTAGCGCGCTGTTGTCCATGACGAGGCGTCCTCAACGGCGGCGGGACTGGGTTTTGCTCGACCCGCCAGTGCTGCGCATTGTACGCGACTACGCAGAGGTGTCGTCAGCACCGACCTTGCGAAGCCGGGGAAAAAACGCGTTCGTGCGCGCGACGTATTGCGCATAACCGGGACGCCGTTTCACTAGCCCCCGCTCGATGACGTTGTTGGAGAGGCCGAGAAAGACCAGCGTCATCACGAGCGGCCCGAGCAACGACCACCACGTCTGCGCGCTGAATGTGAACAGTCCCAACCCCCACCACTGCAGCGCATCACCAAAGTAGTTGGGGTGCCGACTCGATGCCCAGAGTCCCCGTTGCATCACGTCACCCGCGCTGTCGGGGCGCGCCTTGAAGCGGATCAACTGCACGTCCGCAATCGCTTCCACGCCGAATCCGAGCGCCCAAACGACGACGCCGACCCAGTTGAGCGCAAGCGGCGGCCCCGCCATAGCAAACGCGGCGATGATCGGCGTCGCGACGACGAGCGCGATCGCCCCCTGCAACAGATACACGCGATAGAGGCTCTTCAACCACCAGAACGCGCCGCCGCGCGCTCGCCACAAGCGGTATCGAGCGTCTTCGCCCATGCCGAAGTTGCGTGCGGCGAGGTGAAACGCGAGTCGCAAGCCCCACGTCGTCACGAGCAGCAACACAAACAACTGTTTACCACCCACGGAGCCGGCGTCGAGACCCAGCGCGAACAGCACCCAGGCGATCGCGACGAACAGCGGTCCCCAGAACACATCGACGATGCTGGCGTCCTTGATCGCGACGCTCACCACCCACAACGAAATCATCGCGACCGCCACCGTCGCCGCCGCGTAGCTGTACAACTCCATTGGGGTCATCGGCGTCATCGTGGGAGTGATCTCCCGATCGCGATCATCAGCGCCCGACCTGAGTCGTTAGCCAGCGCCCTATGTCGTTGACTTCCTCGAGGCACACCGAGTGTCCCATCGCGTATTCGTGCCACTCGACGGGGTAGTCGAGTGCACGCAGTGTTTCGCGCGACGTGATCGCCCGCGTGATCGGGATCATCGGGTCCATCAACCCATGCGCCATGAATATGGGTATTCCCGCGTTCGGCAGCGAGATGCCGTCGATGAGGTGCTCGGGATCGTGCAGGTACGTCGACAGCGCCATGATGCCGGCCAGCGGTTCGCCGTAACGCAAGCCGAGGTGCAGCGCGATGACGCCGCCTTGCGAAAATCCCGCGAGCACGATGCGCCGCGTGTCGATGCCCTGCTCGATCTGTTCGCCGATCAGCGCTTCGACCTCGGCGGCCGACGCGCGGATGTCGGCTTCCCCGGCGAGCGGTGCGCGCGGATCGATGTCGTACCACGCGCGCATCGTTGCGCCGCCGTTGATCGTCACCGGACGCATCGGCGCGTGCGGAAACACGAAGCGCACCGACGCCTCGGCCGGCAGTTGCAACTCCGGCACGATCGGCTCGAAGTCATGTCCGTCCGCGCCAAGACCGTGTAGCCAGATCACCGCGACCGCAGGCTTCGGTCCGGTACAGATTTCGATCCGTTCGAGCGACATCGCTGCTCTCCATACGTGCTGCGTGCGTGCTGCATGCAAGTTCATCAGCTGCTTCTGCCGAATGCAATGCAAGCGCAGCGATCGCGTCATCACCGCTGCAACGCGGCCCGCGTTGCAGTATTGCCTCGCTAATCGCGCAATAATGCGACGCCTGGCATCAGCGAGATGGCACACGCTTTGGACGACCTCATCGAAGAACGCACGCCGAGTCGTGACCTCGGCAAACTGAGGGCGGTGCTGCGCTATCTCGCACCGTATCGCTGGTACGTCGCCGGCGCGTCGCTCGCGTTGATCATCACGGCCGCAGTCACGCTGTCGATCGGGCAGGGCGTGCGACTCGTGATCGACGCCGGATTCACGAGCGGGGCGCCGGGCATGCTGGGCGAGTCGCTCGGGGTGTTCGGCTTTCTGGTTGCGCTGCTGACGGTTGGAACCTATGCGCGCTTCTATCTGGTCTCGTGGATCGGTGAGCGCGTCAGCGCGGATTTGCGCCGCGCGGTGTTCGATCATCTCGTGCACCTGAATCCTGGATTCTTCGAAGAGAATCTGCCGACCGAGATTCAGTCGCGCGTAACGACCGACACGACGTTGCTGCAGACGGTGATCGGCTCGTCCGTGTCGATCGCGCTTCGCAATTTGCTGATGTTCGTTGGCGGCGTCGTGTTACTCGTCGCGAGCAACCCGAAGTTGTCGTTGATCGTGCTCGCGAGCGCACCGGTCGTCGTCGCGCCGATCGTGCTGTTCGGCCGCCGCGTCCGTTCGCTGTCGCGCTCGAGCCAGGACGAGCTCGCGCGCGTCGGCAGCTACGTCGGCGAAGCGTTTCGCCACATCAAGATCGTGCAATCGTTCAATCACCAGTCGCAGGACATCACGACCTTCGGTCGCCATGTCGAAGGTGCGTTCGCGGTCGCGGTGCAGCGCATCAGGCAGCGGGCCTGGCTGATCGCGCTCGTGATGCTGTTGGTGCTCAGCGCGATCGCGATGATGCTGTGGATCGGCGGGGGCGACGTCATCGCCGGCAGAACGTCCGCCGGTGAGCTCGCGGCGTTCATCTTCTATGCGTTCATCGTTGCCGGGTCCGTCGGCTCCATCAGTGAAGTCGTCAGCGATCTGCAACGCGCGGCCGGGGCGACCGAGCGCCTGGTGGAACTGCTTTCGGCGACGAGTCCGCTGCTCGAACCGGTCGCTCCGGTGCCGCTGCGCACGCAGGGTCCGGCGGTGCTCGAGTTCGTCGACGTGGATTTTGTCTACCCGATGCGCAGGTCCGCGCAGGTATTGACGCGGGTCGCGTTCAAAGTCGGCGCCGGCGAAACGGTCGCGGTGGTGGGACCGTCGGGTGCCGGCAAGACGACGTTGTTCGATCTCGCGCAACGATTTTATGATCCGGATGCCGGCGCGGTGCGGATCGATGGTGTCGATCTGCGCGCGTGCTCGCTGCACGACGTGCGGCAGCAGATCGGGTTCGTGCCGCAGGATCCGGTGCTGTTTGCCGGCAGCGTGCTCGACAATCTCAAGTATGGTGACGGCAGCGCCGACGCAGCGGCGGTGCGCACCGCCTTGGCCTCCGCGGGGGCGTTGGCGTTCGTGGAGGGTTTTCCGACCGGGCTCGCAACGCGCGTCGGCGAAGGCGGCGTCGGGTTGTCGGGCGGCCAGCGCCAGCGTCTGGCGATTGCGCGCGCGTTGATCAAACAGCCGCGGCTATTGCTGCTCGACGAAGCGACCAGCGCACTCGATGCGCAGAGCGAGGAAGCCATTCGCGAAATGGTGCGCGTTTTGCGCGGCCGCACGTCGGTGCTGATCATCGCGCACCGCCTCTCGACCGTCATCGAGGCCGATCGTATCGTCGTACTCGATGGTGGCCGCGTCGTCGCGCAAGGCACACACGATGAACTGCTCGAGACGAGTCCGCTCTATCGCGAGTACGCGCGTATCCAGCTCGCGGGCACGCAGAGCGGCGGCGAGGTACGCTCGCTTCCCGGTACGGCGTCGCGCCGATGATCCGATGATCGCTGGCGCGATACGACGATCGCTGCCGTGATACGACGATCGCTGGCGCGATACCTTGATCGCTGACGCGACTCCACTGTCGCGCTGATTCGCTGATTCGCTGATTCGCTGCTGCGCAATGTGTTGCGATTTCCCTCGCACTGCCGGCGGCCGCGAGGTTTACAGACAGTTCCCTTAAGCCGCAAAAAGGGTAAACTGCATGCCATTGCTATTGGATCACCGGAGACACCTGTGGGACCGCTGAACGGCCTGCGAATCATCGAGCTTGCCGGCATCGGGCCAGGTCCGTTCTGCGGCATGATGTTGTCCGATATGGGCGCGGAAGTGATTCGGGTGGATCGCCTGACGGCCGGGACGCGGCGCCCCAAAGATGTGCTCGCACGCAATCGCCGTTCGATCGCGGTCGATCTGAAGAAGCCGGAAGGGGTCGAGGTCGTGTTGCGTTTGTGCACGGCGGCCGCGGGCCTCTTCGAAGGATTCCGCCCCGGCGTGACCGAGCGCCTCGGGTTAGGCCCGGACGCGTGTATGGCGCGCAACGCCAAGTTGGTCTACGGGCGCATGACGGGCTGGGGCCAGGAAGGACCGTTGGCACAAGCCGCGGGCCACGATATCAACTACATCGGTTTGTCCGGCGCGCTGCACGCGATCGGCCGTCCCGGTAGCAAACCGGTGCCGCCACTCAACCTTGTTGGCGATTTTGGTGGTGGCGGCATGTTGTTGGCGTTTGGTATGGTCTGCGGAATGCTCGAAGCGCAGCGCTCCGGCAAGGGCCAGGTGATCGACGCGGCGATGGTGGATGGTGCGGCCGCATTGATGGCGATGTTCTTCTCGATGCGGGCGGGCGGCGCATTCTCCGACAAGCGTGGCACGAACCTGCTCGACGGCGGCGCCCACTTTTATGACACCTATGAAACCAGCGATGCCCGCCACATCTGCATCGGCTCGATCGAACCCCAGTTCTACGCGCTGCTGTTGGAAAAAGCGGGCCTCGACCTCGAGCGCTTCAAGCCGCAGATGGATGCGCAACAATGGCCGGCGCTGAAGGAAGAGCTGACGCGCGTCTTCAAGACGAAGACGCAGGCACAGTGGTGTCAGATCATGGAAGGCAGCGACGTGTGCTTTGCGCCCGTGCTGTCGATTTTCGAGGCACCCGATCACCCGCACAATCGCGCGCGCAGTAGCTTCGTCACTGTCGACGGCGTCGTTCAGCCGGCGCCGGCACCGCGATTCAGCCGCACCAAGCCCGAGATCTCTCATGGTGCGCGCCTTCCCGGCGAGGACTCCGGCGCGGTGTTGCGGGATTGCGGATTCTCTCCGCAGGAAATCAAGTCGCTGCAGGCGTCAGGCGTCGTACCGGCGGCCTGATTGGTGGAACCACGAACTGAGTGAGGTAAGACAATGAGTGTTGAACTACTGGATACCCCGAGGTTTCACGGCTATCGCGTGCGGCGCCAGATCAACGGCAAGACGTACCAGGAGTACTTCTCGCTGAAGGAAGATGGCAAGCGTATCCGCGGCCCGAAGCGGGCCACGATCAAGAAGCAAGCCGATGCACGCGATACCGCACTGGCACGCAGCCAGCATGGCGCGAAGGAAAAAGCGGCGCGCGAAGTGTATGTCGATGACAAAGGCCGCGTGCGCGGCATTCTGTTCCGGATGAAGACCGAGAAAAGCGGCACCAAGACGCCGGTATTTCAGATCGGAATCATGTCGACACTGGAATCGAAGATCGTCAACACGACGGTGTCGATCAACCTGCACGGCCTGAACGGCGCGTGGGGCAAGGCGGTCGATTTCTACGCGAAACACAAGAAGATCAATCGCAGTTCGGCGGCTCACAAGCAGCTGATGAAGGCGCGCCCGTCGAATGCGGACCTGCA
Organism: uncultured Pseudomonadales bacterium; assembly: GCA_964445675.1. GTDB lineage: Bacteria > Pseudomonadota > Gammaproteobacteria > Pseudomonadales > Azotimanducaceae > DATJGR01. The sequence goes on from CAYUMA010000438.1 coordinate 13,523, forward strand.
GAAGCTGATGAAGAGCCGACCGCGGCGCGGCTGAACGGATTGAGTGCCTTGCGCGCGCCCTGCCTGACACAGAGCAGCGCAAGGAATCATGAAGTACGCGACTGAATACCGTCGTTCGATCGATGCACCCGAGGACTTCTGGCGCCAGAAGGCTCGGGACATCGAATGGTTCGAATTTCCACAATCCATTCTCGATCAGGACGCCAACGGCGTGTGGCGCTGGTTTCGCGGCGGCAAGCTCAACAGCTGTTGGCTCGCCGTCGACCGCCACGTCGAACAGGGTCGCGGCGATCAGACCGCGCTGATCTACGACTCGCCCGTCACGGGCACGGTGGCGCGGTACAGCTTCACGCAACTTCGAGACTGGGTTGCGCGCGTCGCCGGCGGTCTCGTCGCACTCGGCGTCGGCAAAGGTGATCGTGTTGTCATCTACATGCCGATGGTGCCCGAGGCGGTCGTCGCGATGCTCGCGTGCGCGCGCATCGGCGCCGTGCACTCGGTCGTGTTTGGTGGTTTCGCCGCTCCCGAACTCGCGCAGCGGATCGACGATGCGACCCCGAAGGTCGTGCTCTCGGCGTCGTGCGGGATCGAGTTTGCGACGGTGATTCCCTACAAGCCGCTGCTCGACGACGCGATTGGGCTCGCGCGTCACAAGCCGTCAACGTGCGTCATCCTCGCGCGGCCGCAGGTCGAAGCCGCGTTGGATGCGCCGCGCGATGTCGACTGGCGGACCTGGGAATCCGCCGCGCGTCCGGTGCCCCCCGTTTCGCTCGACGCGACCGATCCGCTCTACATCCTCTATACCTCCGGCACCACCGGAAAACCCAAGGGCGTCGTGCGCGACAATGGCGGTCATGCGGTGGCGCTCAACTACAGCATGCAAGCGGTCTATGGCGTCGACGTCGGCGACGTATTCTGGGCCGCATCCGATGTCGGCTGGGTCGTCGGCCATTCGTACATCGCTTACGGGCCGCTGATTCGTGGCTGCACGACAATTCTGTACGAGGGCAAACCGGTTCGGACACCCGACGCGGGCGCGTTCTGGCGCGTCATCGCCGAACATCGCGTGAAGACGTTCTTCGTCGCCCCGACTGCGTTTCGCGCCGTGAAAAAAGAAGATCCGGACGCGCTGCTGAAAGCGCGCTACGACATTTCGTGTCTGCAGTATCTGTTCGTCGCAGGTGAGCGCCTCGACCCGCCCACCTATCACTGGCTGAAGGACCTGCTGCCAATTCCGGTGATCGATCATTGGTGGCAGACCGAAACGGGTTGGCCGATGTGCGCCAACATGGCCGGGATCGAATTGATGCCGACGAAGCCGGGTTCGCCGACGCTGCCGGTGCCCGGCTACGACCTGCGCATTCTCGATGACGATGGCGCACCGGTCGGAGCGAATGTCGAAGGTAACGTCGTCGTGAAGGGTCCGTTACCGCCTGGAGCGTTGCCGACGGTGTGGGGTGATCACGCGCGCTACGTCGAGTCGTACTGGTCGCGGTTTCCTGGTTTCTACGTCACCGGCGACGGCGGCTACCTTGATGAGGACGGCTATCTGTACGTGATGGGCCGCGTCGACGACGTCATCAATGTCGCGGGGCATCGACTGTCGACCGGCGCGATGGAGGAAGTGGTCGCATCGCACCCCGCGATCGCCGAATGCGCGGTCATCGGCATCGAGGATGCGGATCGCGGTCAGGTGCCGTTG
>CAYUMA010000439.1:0-27590 GCA_964445675.1 uncultured Pseudomonadales bacterium
ACAGCAAATACGCGTTGCTCGGCGGACTGCGCAGCGCGGCGCAGATGGTCACGTACGAAGTGTTCATGGCGCTGTCGTTGATGGGTGTCGTGATGATGACGGGCTCGTTCAATCTCTCCGCGATCGTCAACGCGCAGCAGGATCTGTGGTTCTGCGTGCCGCAGGCACTCGGGCTCGTCATCTTCACCATCGCGGGCGTTGCGGAAACGCACCGGCTGCCCTTCGATCTGCCTGAAGCGGAGCATGAGCTCGCGGCGGGATTCCATACCGAATATTCGGGCATGAAGTTCCTCCTGATCATGCTCGGCGAGTATCTGTCGCTGATTCTGACGTCGGCGATGATCGTGACGCTCTTCTTCGGCGGCTGGATCGGCTGGTCGTTTCTGCCCCCGATTGTCTGGTTCACGCTCAAGACGACGATCGTGATCAACTTTTTCATATTGCTGCGCGCCAGCATCCCACGGCCGCGTTATGACCAGTTGATGTCGCTCGGCTGGAAGATCCTGTTGCCGCTCACCTTGCTGAATCTGTTGGTGACCGGCGCGATCCTGCTGCTGAAGGATGGCGGCCATGTTTAGCCAGCTGCGCTCGATCTGGACCATTCTGTCGCATACGTTCTCGCGCAAAGAGACCGTCGAGTACCCCGAAGAAATGCCGTACATGGCGCCGCGTTACCGCGGCCGCATCGTACTGACGCGCGATCCGGACGGTGAAGAACGTTGCGTCGCGTGCAACCTGTGCGCGGCGGCGTGTCCCGTCGACTGCATCGCGCTGCAGAAAACCGAGACCGAGGGCGGCCGTTGGTACCCGGAGTTTTTCCGGATCAATTTTTCCCGCTGCATCATGTGCGGGATGTGCGAAGAAGCCTGCCCGACCTATGCCATTCAGCTGACGCCCGACTTCGAGATCTGCGAATACGACCGCAAAAATCTCGTGTACGAGAAGGAGCATCTGCTGATCGACGGCGTCGGCAAATATCCGGGCTACAGCTTCTGGCAGGTCGCCGGCAAAGCGATTCACGGCAAAGCCAAAGGCACGGCCGAAAACGAACGACCGCCCGTGGATGTGCGGAGTCTGCTGCCGTGACCGCTCGAAGCCTGCGCGCGCAGACGAGGGAGAACGCATGGAGTTAGTGCTGTTTTATGCCGCCGCGGCGGTATCGCTCGTCGCAACGACGCTGGTCATCACGCGCCTGGATGCCTCTCACGCCCTGATCTACCTGATCGTCTCGCTGCTCGCGATCGCCGTGATCTTCTTTCTGCTCGGTGCGCCATTCGCGGCCGCACTCGAGGTCGTGATCTACGCCGGCGCCATCATGGTGCTGTTCGTGTTCGTCGTGATGATGCTCAATCAAGGCAAGCGCGGCGTGGATCAGGAGCGCGCGTTCCTGAGCCCGCGCATGTGGATCGGTCCCGCGGCGCTGACGAGCGTGTTGTTTCTCGAAGTGATGTACACGCTCGCGGCCAACTCGACGCAGTCCTCTGGCGTCGTCGTCGAACCCAAAGCCATCGGTATCGCGCTGTTCGGTCCTTACGTGCTGGCGGTCGAACTGGCGTCGATCATGCTGCTGGCCGCGCTGGTCGGTGCGTTTCATTTTGGGCGGCGCTACATGCGCGCACGCCGCGAGGAGGTCGAGTGACATGACCGCGATCAACATTCCAATCGAGCATGTGCTGGTGTTGGCGGGTGTGCTGTTCGTGCTCGGACTTACCGGTGTGCTGGTGCGTCGCAACGTGATTTTCCAGTTGATGTCGCTCGAAATCATGATGAACTCGACGGGACTCGCGTTTGTCGCCGCGGGCGCGCGCTGGGCCGCGGTCGATGGCCAGATCATGTACATGCTCGTGCTGTCGCTTGCGGCAGCGGAAGTCGCCGTCGGACTCGGGCTCGTGCTGCAGCTCGAACGCCGCTTCGGCCACCTCGACATCGACGCTGCGAGTGAGCTGAAGGGATGACCATGTACCCGGTCTGGCTGATCCCCGCGCTGCCGCTCCTCGGATTTTTGTTGCTGCTCGTCACCGAGGGCCGGCTGTCGAAGGTGCCGGTCGCCATCATCGGCGCGGGATCGGTCGGCGGCGCGGCGGTCGTGACGCTGCTCGTGACGCTCGACTTCCTCAACGGCGGCCAAGTTCCGATCTCGCAGACGCTGTGGACCTGGATCGAAGTCGGCAACTTCGCGCCGCGCATCACGCTCGTCGTCGACGGCCTGTCGGTCGTCATGCTCGGCGTGATCACCGGCATCGGCTTCCTGATTCATCTATATGCGACCGGCTACATGGCCGGCGAACAGGGCTACAGCCGTTTCTTTGCGTACATGAATCTGTTCGTGTTCGCGATGTTGATACTGGTGCTCGGCGACAACCTGCTCGTCGTGTACTTCGGCTGGGAAGGTGTCGGGTTGTGCAGCTATCTGCTGATCGGCTTCTTTCACGACGACCCGGCGAATGGCTACGCAGCGCGCAAGGCGTTCGTCGTAACGCGGGTCGGCGACGTGGCATTCGCGCTGGGCCTCTTCCTGCTGTTCCGCGAACTCGGCACGCTCGAGATTTCACAAGTGCTGCAAGGCGCGCGCGTCGCGTGGCCCGACGGATCGGCGATGTGCACGATGATCGCGCTGCTGCTGCTCGGCGGCGCCGTCGGCAAGTCGGCGCAACTGCCGCTGCAGACGTGGCTGCCCGACGCGATGGCCGGCCCGACGCCGGTCTCCGCGCTGATCCACGCGGCAACGATGGTGACGGCCGGCGTCTACCTGATCGCGCGGATGCACGACCTCTTCGAACTCTCAGACATTGCACAGTTCGCGGTTGCGGTCGTCGGCTGCGCGACGCTCTTCATCGCAGCCGCGAGCGCGCTCGTGCAGAACGACATCAAACGTATCCTCGCGTATTCGACGATGAGCCAGATCGGCTACATGTTCATGGCGCTCGGCGTAGGCGCCTGGTCCGCCGGCATCTTTCACCTGATGACGCACGCGTTCTTCAAAGCCCTGCTGTTCCTCTCGGCGGGTTCGGTGATCCTCGCGCTGCATCACGAGCAGGACATCTTCAAGATGGGCGGCTTGTGGCGCCGCCTGCCGATTCCGTTCGCGTGCATGGTGATCGGCTCGGCGGCATTGGCCGCGCTGCCACTGACGTCCGGTTATTTTTCGAAGGATGCAATTCTGCTGACGAGCTTCGGCCATACGAACGGCGCGTGGTTCTGGGGCGTCGGTGCGTTTGCGTCGTTCCTGACCGCGCTCTACACCGTCAGGATGATCGTGGTCGCGTTCTTCGGCACGGCCAAGACCGAAGCGCACGACCACTCCGGCATCAATATGTCCGGGCCGCTGCTGATACTGGCGCTGCTGTCGCTCGTCGGCGGTTTTATCGGCCTCGCGCCGCTCGCGATGGTGTTGCCCGACGGCGGCGTCGAGGGGCATCACGAAGGCGCGATCGTGTGGGTCACGGCGGCTGTGCCGATCGTGGGCCTCGTGGTCGGCTGGCTGTTGTTCGTGCGCCTCGACTTCTGGCGCGGGCTCGTCGACACCGCGCCGGGCCGCGCGTTGCTCGGGTTCCTGCAGCGCGGCTGGGATTTTGACGCGCTCTACGACGCGCTGATCGTCAATCCGTTCGTGACGATCGCGCGAATCAACAAGCGCGACATCGTCGACCGCATCTTCACCGGCACCGCGGCGCTGTCTCGCGCACTGAATGGCGCCCTCGTATTGACGCAGAGCGGGCGTATTCGCTGGTACGCAGCCAACATGGCCGCGGGGATCGTCGTCGTGCTGCTGTTCGCGCTGGGGGTGCTGTGATTCTGCTCGAGTTGATACTGCTGCTGCTCGGCGCCGGGCTCGTCGCGTGGGCGAGCGAACGGCTGCATCCGGGGTTGCCGCGTTATGTCTCGATCGTCGCACTGATCATCGCGTGCGTGGTGCTCTACCCGATCGCGACCGGCGCACCCACCGTCATGCACGACGCGAGTTGGTATGCGCAACTGCGGCTCGCGTGGATTCCGCGTTTCGGTATCCAGGTGATTCTCGCGATGGACGGGTTGTCGCTGCTGATGGTCGCGCTGACGCTCGTGCTCGGCATCGTCGCGGTCGTGTCGTCGTGGACCGAGATTCGCGCGCGCACCGGATTTTTCCAGTTCAACCTGATGTGGACGCTCGCCGGCGTCGTCGGCGTGTTCACTGCACTCGATCTGTTCCTGTTTTTCTTCTTCTGGGAAGTGATGCTGGTACCGATGTACTTCCTGATTGCGGTGTGGGGGCACGAGGGCCGCGCCTACGCGGCGATGAAGTTCTTTCTGTTCACGCAAATCAGCGGGCTGCTGATGTTGTTTGCGATCCTTGGACTCGTGTTCGCGAACTACAAGGCGAGCGGCGTCATCACCTTCGACTACTTCGAGTTGCTCGGTGCGGCGCTCGACCCACGCTATGGCTTCTGGCTGATGCTCGGGTTCTTCGTTGCGTTCCTCGTGAAGCTGCCCGGCGTGCCGTTCCACACGTGGCTGCCCGACGCGCACACGCAGGCGCCGACCGCGGGCAGCGTGATCCTCGCGGGGATCATGCTGAAGACCGGTGCGTATGGCTTCCTGCGTTTCGTCGTGCCGTTGTTCCCGGAAGCCGCGTATGAGTTCCGCTACTGGGCGATGGCGCTCGGCGCGGTCTCGGTGGTGTACGGCGGCTACGTCGCATTTGCGCAGACCGATTTCAAACGGCTCGTTGCGTATTCGAGCGTCGCGCATATGGGCTTTGTGCTGCTCGGTGTGTTCGCGTGGAATGCGCTCGCGATCCAGGGCGCGGTGGTGCAGATGGTCGCGCACGGATTTTCGACGGCGGCCCTCTTCATGATGGCCGGCGCGCTGCAGCAACGGTTGCACACACGCGAGATGGGTCAGATGGGCGGGCTGTGGGCTGCCCTGCCACGCATGGGCGCGCTGACGATGTTCTTCGTCATCGCGTCGCTCGGCATGCCGGGCCTCGGCAACTTCATCGGCGAGATCCTCGTGCTGCTCGGCACGTTCCAGGTGCAGCCGTGGCTCGCGTTCGCCGCGGCGCTCGGTATGGTCATCGCCGCAGTCTACGCGCTGGTTCTGATGCAGCGCTCGTTTCAGGGTAGACCGGCCGCCGCACACGGCGCTATGACCGACTTTGGCATGCGCGAACTCGCGGTTCAGGTTCCGCTCGCCGTGGGTTTGATCTGGCTCGGGCTGTTTCCGAAAGCCGTGCTCGACCTCTCGGCCGACACCGCCGCCCGCCTGACTGCATTGCTTGGAGCCCTGCAATGATCGCCGCCGATTGGCTCGCGCTGCTGCCGCTGCTGGTGCTGGCGGGCGGGCTTGCACTGTTGCTGCTCGTCGTTTCGTTCTGGCGCAACCATGCGCTGGCGGCGGGGTGTACGGTCGTGGTGTTTGGCGCGACGCTCGCCGCGATCTCGTTCGCGTTGCCGGTGTTGCCGCGTCAGGTGACGCCACTGTTCTGGTTCGATCGTTACGGCGCGTTCTTTTACGCGTTGTTCGCGACAGCGGGTCTGGTGACGGCGCTCTTGTCATACCGCTATCTGAAGCCTCGCAAAGGCGATCTCGAGGAGTACTACATCCTGCTCGTGACCGCGACGATCGGCGCGATGGCGATGGCCTCGGCGGCGCACTTCGCGAGTTTCCTGCTCGGGCTCGAGATCCTGTCGATTTCGCTGTACGTGCTCGTCGGCTATCCGGAAGAGCACCACGCGCCGCTCGAAGCGGCACTGAAGTATCTGCTGCTGTCGGGCGTCGGCTCGACGACGATGCTGTTCGGCATGGCGCTGATCTACCTCGACACCGGCACGCTCGAGTTCGCGGTGCTCGCGAACGTGCTGCGCGATGGCGGCCCGGCGACCCTCTATCTGGTGGTTGGCAACGCGCTGCTGCTCGCAGGCCTCGCGTTCAAGTTGTCGCTGGTACCGTTCCATATGTGGACGCCTGACGTCTACGAGGGAGCGCCGGCCCCGGTGGCCGGGTACGTCGCAACCGTCAGCAAGGGTGCCGTGTTCGCGTTGGCGCTGCGCTACGTCGTGGAATCAGGTGCGCTCGACAGCGCGCCGCTGTTCATCGCGGTGTCGGGCGTTGCAGTGCTGTCGATGGTCATCGGCAACCTGCTGGCGCTGCTGCAGCAGAATGTGAAGCGAATTCTCGCGTACTCCTCGATCGCCCATATGGGCTACCTGCTGATCGCGCTCGTCGTCGTCAGCTCCACTGCGGGTCGTGCGCTTGGCGTCGAGGCCGCACTTGTCTATCTCGCGGGGTATTTTGCGATGACGCTCGCCGCGTTCGCCGTCGTGACAATCGTGTCGGACGCCGGGGCCGGTCGCGACGCCGATTCGATTGCCGACTACGAAGGGCTGTTCTGGCGCCGGCCTTGGCTCGCCGCGAGCTTCGCCGCGGTGCTGCTGTCGCTCGCGGGCATTCCAATGACGCTCGGATTCATCGCGAAGTTCTACCTCTTCGCCGCCGGCGTCGACAGCGCACTGTGGACGTTGTTGTGGGCGTTGATCGTCGGCAGCGGGATTGGTCTCTTTTATTACCTGCGCATCGTCTTCGCGATGACGCGGCATCACGACGAGTCGGTCGCCGATGTCGCGCCGGCGAGCTCGCTCGCGGATCGCAGCGCGATCGTTGTGTTGACGCTGGTGCTGATCGTATTCGGCGTGTACCCGATGCCGCTGATCGAAGCCGCGCGCGCAGCGGTGGCCACGTTCGGCACGGCGGCACGGACGCTGATCGTGGGTCCCTAGACCTATTAATCGATTGGAGCGGCCAATCACCGCGATCCCCGAGAGGGTCCATGTTCAGATTCACTGTCACGGTCGTTGCAATGAGTCTGCTCCAGTTCGGCTGCTCGTCGGTGCAGCGCGTGGATAAGACGCCCGAGGATCTTCAGGCGCAGATCAGGGCAGGCAAATACCTGCACGAGGGAGAAGACGTCACCATCGTCACCAACCAGGGGAAGGAGTTGTTCTTCCGGTCGGAACTAAACAGCTCGGCGAGCAAGCATCGGTGCCCATCTCCGATGTCGTGGGGCTCAAGACGGATCGGCTGAACGCAGGCCGGACGGCGGTAGTCGTCGGCGCCGGTGTGGTCACGTGGATAGCGGTCGCGTTCGCGCTGGCGATCGTTAGTGTCGGAGCGGGCGGTTAATGAGTCCGGGGATGGCCGGCGGCGGAACTGAATCGCAATCCACTGACTGCTCCGGCGCTTCTCGAGCCTCCTCGAGCGCTAACCGAGCGCGAGGGACGCGCCGCGGACGACTTCCATCGAGCCATCCCAGATCATCGTGCCGGCGACATACAGGATCGTGATCAGGCCGACGTAGGCGATCCAGGGGTACTTCTGCAGCCAGCGCGCCAGCAGCGTCGCGCAGAATGCCATGAACGCGATCGACAACATCAGGCCAAATACGAGCACCCAGGTGTGGTCGCGGGCGATGCCGGCGACCGCGAGGACGTTGTCGAGCGACATCGAAATGTCGGCGATGACAATCTGGGTGATTGCCTGCCTGACGGTCCGAGTCTGTGGAACCGGGGGTCCGCCGTAGGCTCCGCCCGCCGGACTCAACTCCATCGACCTGACCGACTCGATCTCGCGCCAGAGTTTCCAGCATACCCACAACAGCAGCAGGCCGCCGGCGAGCATCAGGCCGACGATCTGCATCAGGTGCACAGTCACGAGCGCGAAGAGGATCCGCACCACCGTCGCGGCGACGATGCCGATCATCAACAGCCGGGCGCGTTGGCGGGCCGGGAAGCTCGATACGACCATCGCGATGATGATCGCGTTGTCGCCGGCGAGTACCAGATCGACCAGGATGACCTGGAGAAATGCCGAAAGTTCGGCGGCCCAAGTCACTCGCGACCTCGAGCAATAAGGCAATCACAACCCGTCTTGTAGCGCTGGTGACGCATCTGACTCCGACCCCCGGACGTGCCAATCGAATATCCATATTCCGTCCCATTGGGTCAATAGGTAACACTGCAAAGGGTTGCACGAGAATGACTTTTGGCCGCGCAAGGCTTGCGGAAGGCTTGCGGAAGGCTTGCCGAAGGCTTACCGACGGCTCGCCAACGGCTTGCCAACGGCTCGGCCAACACCGCTCAGGTTCCGGTCAGCGGCTCGACAACTTCCTGTGCAAAAAGCTCCACCTGCGCCGGATCCTGGCCCTGAATCACGATGTAGCTGATCCCGGTCTTTGCCCGGCGCTCCTGCAACGTGTCGCGGATCTGCGCGCCAGAGCCGATCAGAAACAACGGACTTTGTGCCACTTGTGCGGCATCCACACCGGTATTGGCGGCGACCAGCTCGCGCATCGGCTGCGGCGTGTCAGTGATCGCAACGGCGAACACGAGCGCGCTCAGTTCGAGCGCCGCGGGATCGCGTCCAGACGCCGCGGCAGCCGCATACGCCCAATCGATTTTCCGACGCACGGTGTCCAGCGTGATGTCGAGCGACGTCTTGCGCGTGATGCGGCCCTCGGGCAGCCGCGGATTGATGCCGACGATGTCCGCATGACGCCCCGCCACCGACAACAGTTTTTGGCCGCCGCCGCCGATCAGAATGCGCGGACGTGAGCTCCCGGGCGACTCGATCTTCAGCGGCGCCTCGTCGATGGTGTAGTGCTTACCCGCAAACGTCGTGCGTTTGCTGCGCCACATCGACTCGATGATCGTCAGCGCTTCTTCGAGCCGCTCGATGCGCACGCTCGCAGCGTCGTAGCGCAATCCCGCCCAGCGATAGTCGTCCGCCATCCAGCCGGCGCCGATGCCGAACTCGTGACGACCGCCCGACATCGCGTGCAGCGTCGCCGCCTGGCGCGCATAAACCACCGGGTGTCGATAGTCGACTCCGTAGACCAGCGTGCCGACGCGCAGCGTCCGCGTAACCGCGGCGACGCCCCCGAGCATTGTCGTTGGATCCCACAGCGACGCCGAGAAATGGTCGGGCACGAACAGCGTCGAGTAACCGAGTGATTCGATGTGCCGCGCGCGGTCTGCCCAATCCGTCGCCGGAAGGCTCGACAATTGAACGCCGAAACGAAACGGATGCACCGCCATAGTGGACGGTCAGACGCTCGGCCCGGTGGCGCCGTCCGGGATCCAGCTGCCATGAAATCCGTACGGCACGCGCGCCGGCAGAAACACGCGGGCAATCGGCGCCGCCGACAGGTCCTGCGCGTCGATGATGGCGAGCTCGCTCTTCGAAGTACCCGCGTCATAGACGAACGTAATCAGGTAACCGTCGTCTTCAGCCTGCGCGCCGTCGCGCGGAACGAAATACGGTTCGGCGCCGTGACGCCCCGCGCCGAACTCGAACGTCGAGCTCGTGCCCGATTTGAGGTCGTGCTTGAGAATGCGGGGAAACCCGTTCGTATCCACCCCGACGCAGTAACCGAACCGATACGGTTTGGTCGACAGACGCGGATGGCAACGCGGAAATTCCTGCGCGCGATCGTCGATGCGTTCTTCGTGTACGCGGCGCGTTTTCGGATCGATGGTCCAGCGGTCGAGTGTCGCAAGACTGTCGCCAAACGGGCCGCTGCGATCACGCACGAACATCTTTTCGTAGCGGCACATGTCGATGACGACGCGACCCTCAGCGTCCTCGTACGCGTTCAGCGGATGAAAGACATAACACGGCGCGACGTCGACCCAGATGATCGCGTCCGCGGTTCCACGCCGCGGCAACAGACCCACGCGCGGGTGGTAGTCGTCATTCCACGCAAACGGAAAGTTCGAACCACTCGTCGCCATCTCGAGATTCACCGTTACCGGCAGGTCGTAGACGACGACGTAATTCTTGGTGAGCCCCATGTCGTGGACCATCGGCATGCCGGGCACCGGAATGTTTACCGTGCGCACGACGCGCCCGTTCACGCCGACGTGGACGTACTGCAGATGATCACCCCACGCGGGCCAGCTGTAACACAGCGCATGCAGGTCGCCGGTGTCGGGGTCGATCTTCGGATGTGCGCTGAAGCCGCGGTCAACGAGCGTACCGAAGAACGCGTTGACGCCGAGCGTATCGAGTTCGTCGGTCAACTCCACCGGCGGCGAACCCGCTTCGACGAGCGCCCACGTGCGTCCGGCGTGACCAATCACGTGCGTATTGTTGCCGGATACGAGTTCGCGTCCGGCGGGATCTTCACCGAGCGCCTCAATGACCGTCGGGCTGCGCACCCAACGATTGCGATACCACTGTGCGCGCCCGCCGGCCAGCCGCACGCCGTGCACCATGCCGTCACCGGTGAACCAATGATGTTTCGCCGCATCGATCGGCCCCAGCGGATTGGGTCCATTGCGCAAATATCTACCGTTGAGTTCGCTCGGGATCCCGCCGGTGACGCGCAGATGCGTCGTCGTGATTTCTTCGTTGACCGGTGCGTAGTTGCCGGTCAGATAACGATTCGTGTTCATCGATGTCGTCCGGTCGTTGCAGGGGGCGGCGAAGGCGCGTCAACGGCCGGATTGTGGACCATCTACGCAACGATGAGAAGGCGAACTCGAAATGCCGCAGGGGTACTCGAACGCGCCTGAGTTGCGCCGTCAGCGATTTGCGACGAGTTGCTCGGGGCGTGATTGCGCGGCGTCGTCGGTGTGTTGCAGCAACGGCTCCAGCGCAGGCAACACCAGTCCGAGCACGCGCACCGGCAGGCTGCTGGTGAATTGATAGTGGGCCGCCTCGGGGCCAGGGACGAAGGCCGTCACGGTGCCGAAGAAGCGTCCATCGATCATGAAGACGAACGTTGCTGCGCGATTGACGACGCGTGACTCGACGAGTCGTCCCGGGCCGGCAAATATCTTGATGCGATGGTCGCCGGTGCCGGTCTTGCCGCCGACGACGTGGTTGAACCCTTTGCCGGACAGTTTTGATTTCAATGCGATCGCGGTGCCGTTGTCGACGACCTTGACGATCGCCGTACGCACCACGCGCGCGATCTCCGGCGCCAGCACCCGCTCGCCGGTCGCAGGCTTGCGCGTCAGCCGCGTCTCATACGGCGTGGCGCCGGCGAATCGCAGATCGTCGATCAGCACGGTCGGAGCGCGTACGCCGTCGTTGGCGATGATGCCCATCAGCTCGGCGAGCGCGCCGGGTCGATCGCCCGAACTGCCGAGCGCGGTCGCGAGCGATGGCGTCAACGATGCGAACGGGTAGCCAAGGCGTTGCCAGCGATCGTGGATTTCGAGGAACGCGTCGAGCTCGAAGAGCTGCGCAATCCGCCGATCCTGCCGCCGATGCTGATGGCTCTTCAGCAACCAGCCGTAGACCTCCTGGCGTGCCTGTGTGCTCGCCGCCAGCACCTGCGAAAGCGTTGCTTGCGGATGCGTGTCGAGATACGCCATCACCCACAGCTCGAGCGGATGCACCGACGCGAGATAACCGCGGTCACTCAGCGAGAAGCGCTCGATCGAATACTTGTCGTAGAGCTCCGACACCTCTTTCGCCGACAGCGGTTGCGTGGTGCGTGCGTGTGCCGTGAGGAACGCGGCCAGCGCTCGCGGCGGCGCGTCGGGGCGCACGGAACGCACGACGCTGGCGATTTGCCGCGGCGACGCGCGCGCGCCATCGAATGCCAACTCGAGCGCCGCATCGCCGCTGTGTCCGGCGTACTTGCGATAGAACCGCGCGACGAACTGGCGTCCTTCATTGTCGGCAAAGCGCTCGAGGTACACACCGCGCTCGGGGTGAGTCGGATCCTGCAGCAACGCCGCGGCGACCGACGGTGTCCGATACGTCAGGTGATCGGTGACCTCGCGCATCACGCGCACGAATACCAGATTGACCGAGTTCTGCAGCGCGTGCTCGAGCGTCATGATGCGCGCGTTGTCCGCCTTGTCGAAGTTCGAAAAGGTCTGACTGCCGCTGCCGGTGAGGAAGCGTTGATACGGACTTGCGGAATATTTGCGCTGCATCGCCGCCTGCAGCGTCGTGGTCAGATCCGCGCCGGGGTGGTCGCCTAGATATTCGACGACCCACGCGGACAAACGATCCAGCTGCGGAATATCCAGCGCGCGCAGCGCCTTAGGGCTCTCATCGACATAGCGCGCATGCGCGTTGGCGATCAGTTCGAGATACGTGATCAGCGTGCGCAGTTTGGCGGTCGAGCCCAGGTCGATGCGCGCGCCGGTGTTGATGTCGAACGGTTGATCGAGGCTGTCCGTATTGATGCGCAACAGGTTGCCGCGAGCGCTGCGCTCGTACAGCGTGAAGCTATAGATCACCTTGCCTGGATCCGCGGAGCCGAGCAGACGCTCGCCGAGCAAGCCGAACTTTTTCAGCGTCGCCGGGTCTTTTAGACTCGCGAGCGTCGCGGCTACTGAGTTCTGAATCGGCGCATCGATCGTCGTACGCGCATCCAGATCGATCCGGTCCAGTGCGTACATCCCGTTCACACCGATCAGATTTGCCAGCCGGCTGCGCGCCAGGTTGATGTCTTTTTGTTCCGCGAAGCGGCTCGCCGCGACCTGACGTTGTGCATGTACGCTGAGCTTCGACAGCGGTTCTTCGAGCGCAGCGTCGCGCAGCGCAGGCGAAATCACACCGGCGTTGCCCATCACGCGTATGTAGCTATCCGTCAGCGCCGCGAGATCGCTCGGGTTCTGTCCGAGGTAATAGGTCGGCCGCCGCGCAGCGATGATCAGGCTCAGTGCATGCTTGAATGCGAAGGCGCCCCTCTCCGGATCCGTCTCGGCGGCGACGAGATCGCGGTTGATGGCGTCGAAATCCTCGCCATACCACGCTTGCAGGCCGTCACCGAGGCCGATGACTTCGCCTTGATCGGCGCGCCCCGCCAGCGGCAACGAGTTGATGTAATCGGTCACGAGTTCTTTGCGCGTCTTCTGGTTGTCGACGCCGTTGCGATAGATCCGCACGCTCGCCGATGCCATCTGGCGCAGCTTTTCGCCGACGGTCTCGGTCCGACCACCCGGTGAATGGCGGAATTTTTCGAGCTGTGTGGCCAATGTGCTGCCGCCGATCATCGAGTCGTCGACGCCGACGTATTCCAACAGACGCAGCCCAGCCGCTTTGGACAGCCGCTCCCAGTCCATCACCGGATTGCGGTTCCAGCGCCCGTCGAGAAACTCGCGGTCTTCGACGAACAGCAGGCTCGACACCAGCACCGGCGGAATCGACTCGAATTTGTCGTAGATGGAGTGCGGGTAACGCGCGTTGTAGAGCGTGCGGCCGGTCCGGTCGAGCAGCGTCAACCCCGCTTGCGGCTTCTCCTGATAGATCGCGTCCAGACCGTGTTCTTTGAGCGCATACATCTGCGCCGACGGCCGCGCCTGACTCGCAGTCTCGAAACCCATCGTGTGGAGGCGCGCAATGCGTTGCGGCAGATCCGCATAGCCCAAGCGTTGATCGAACGGACCCGCGTCGGGTGTGAACGGAACCGGGTTCGCGCCGGGCGCGAGCTCGACATGCAATGGCCGCGCGACCTGCGCCCACCACGCAGCCTGGCCGGTCGAATACCGCAACTCGTGCGACAGTATCAGCAGCAGCGCGATCGCCGCGAAGACGACTGCCAGCTTACGGTCGCTGAAGCGCGGGCCGATGCGCGGTGCGTTGCCGCGGATGCGCGAAGGCGCGGGGTCTTCAAAACCACGCCGGATCGGCTCCGGTACGTCCGCTCGAACCAACGCCGGCGCGAGCACCAGCGCCGTGCGCACGCGGCCCTGAAGCGCGGGCTCCGGGAGCAGCGGAGGCAGTCGGTCGATATCTCTGGCAACGGCACTCATCCGGGGCATTCTCCCCGGTTGGCCCACAACGGTTGTGGCCATTGTGTAGCCAGGATTTTCTCCGGATGGGCTGCGTGCGTAAGCGGAGGTGGACGGCTCAGCCGCCCAACTGCCTCTGCGCAAACTCGCGGATGTGCTGGTAGTCGGCTTTGCCGTTCGGCGCCCGCGCCAGATCTTCTTTGGCGAAGATTCGTTTGGGAATTTTGTAAGCGGCGATGCGCGTGCGGAGAAATTCCTTCAGTTCGATTTCGTCGAGCGTCGCACCCTCGATGAGCTGAACGACGGCAGTGATCGCCTGTCCCCATTTTGGGTCGGGGAGACCGACCACGAGCGCATCGCTGACACCCGCGTGGGCCTTCAATGCTTCCTCGACTTCCTCCGGATAGACCTTCTCTCCGGCGGTGTTGATGCAGTTGCTGCCGCGGCCGAGCAGCGTCAACGTGCCGTCCGCTTCGACCCGCACCCAGTCGCCGGGAATCGAATAGCGCACACCGTCGATCACCGGGAACGTCCGGGCGGATTTTTCCGGGTCCTTGTAATAGCCGACCGGCAGCGGGCCGCATACCGCCACCATGCCCGACGCGCCCGAGCCGGCTGCGACTTCCTGATGATCTTCGGTGAACACCTTGCACGTCGGACCCAGGGAGAATCGAGCGACATCGACCGCGTGCTCGCGCGTCATCACGGAACTGCCGAGTCCCAGCGCCTCGGACGACGCAAAGCCGTCGATCAGCGTCAGCTCGGCGTTGTGCCGCAGCAATCCCGCTTTGATCTCGCGCGTCCACATGACCCCGGACGAATTGATGAAACGCAGCGACGCGATGTCACGTTTGCCGGGGTTGCGATCCAACGCCTCGACCAGGGGGCGCGCAAACGCATCGCCGACGATCGTCATTGCGGTGACGTGGTGGCGTTCGATTGCCGTGAGTGCTTCATCCGGATCAAAACTCTGCGCCGCCAACGTCACGCACGTGCCGCCGTGCGTCATCGCGGCGGCCGACGACAACAACCCGGTGCCGTGCATCATCGGCGGCAACGGCAGGTTCACCGGCGCCGGTTCGCGCTGCAGGCGCTCGACGTACGCCGCCAGATCCACCGAGGGCGGTACGCCGATGCGCGGATTGCCGCCAGCGCCGGTCCCGCGCCAGAGATCATCATGGCGCCACATGACGCCCTTCGGCATGCCGGTCGTGCCACCGGTATAAAG
The DNA here is from genome assembly GCA_964445675.1 of uncultured Pseudomonadales bacterium. GTDB lineage: Bacteria > Pseudomonadota > Gammaproteobacteria > Pseudomonadales > Azotimanducaceae > DATJGR01. The sequence goes on from CAYUMA010000439.1 coordinate 14,959, forward strand.
GAACAGCATGTCGTCGCCGGATCGATCGATGCCGAGCCGCTTACCGTCACCCGCGGCCGCGAGCGTCTCGTACTCGAGGTGGTCCCCGCCGCTTGGGCCGTCTTTTGTGTCGGAACGACCTTTTGTGTCGGAACGACCACCGCCGACTTCGATCCACTGAGCCACGTTGCGCAGCTGCGCGCGGATCACCGCGACGCGCGGTGCAAACTCCGCGGCGTAGATCACGACGGTCGCGTCGGAATTGTCGAGCAGATAGATCAGCTCGAGATCGACATAGCGATAGTTGACGTTGACGTGCGTCAGGCGCGCCTTGAACGCCGCCGCGATGGCTTCGCTGTACTGCGCGCAGTTGCGCATATAGAACGCGATCTTGTCGCCGGGCCGCGCGCCGTTGTCGAGCATCGCGCGCGCAAGATTGTTCGTTCGGCCTGAAAAATCCCGCCACGTCACGACGTGCTCGCCGTGGATCAGCGCGCTGCGCGCCGGCGGCACGATCGTTTCAACGGCGTCCAGAATGTCGCCGTAGTTCCAGGCCGTCATCGATCCCCCTTCGAATTCGTTGGCTTCGCCGTCCACGACCTCGAAGCCCGAACGGCGCGCCGACGATAGCACAGCGCTCGCCTGGATCAGACTTACCGCGCGGAGTCGGGTAGGCTGTCGAGCATGAGTGAAGCGCCGACAACGACGTTCGCCGATTTTGGTCTGATTGACGCGGTGCTGGCTGCCGTCAACGACGTCGGCTACGAAACGCCGACGCCGATTCAGATCCCCACCATTCCGCACCTGTTGGCGGGACGCGACGTCGTCGGGCAGGCGCAGACCGGTACCGGCAAGACCGCTGCGTTCGCGCTGCCGCTGTTGTCGAGGCTCGACCTGAAGCTCATGGAACCGCAGGTCCTGGTGCTCACACCGACGCGGGAACTCGCGATTCAGGTCGCCGAAGCGTTTCAATCCTACGCCAGTCATCTGAAGGGCTTTCACGTGCTGCCGGTGTACGGCGGTCAGGACTACGCGGTGCAGCTGCGGCAATTGAAGCGCGGCGTACACGTGATCGTCGGTACCCCGGGGCGCCTGATGGATCACATGCGCCGCGGCACGTTGAAGCTCAGCTCGTTGAAGACCGTCGTGCTCGACGAGGCCGACGAAATGCTGCGCATGGGCTTCATCGAAGACGTCGAGTGGATTCTCGGGCAAACGCCGCAGCAGCGTCAGGTCGCGCTGTTTTCAGCCACGATGCCTGCGGTGATCAGGCGCATCGCGAAGCAGCACCTGCGCGATCCGGCGGAAATCACGATCAAGTTGCGCACCACCACCGCCGAGACGATTCATCAGCGCTACTGGGTCGTCACGGGCGTACACAAGCTCGACGCGCTGACGCGACTGCTGGAGACCGAACCGTTCGATGCAGTGCTGGTATTCGTGCGCACGCGCATCGCCGCGGTCGAACTCGCGGATCGCCTGCAGGCGCGCGGCTACGCAACGAGCGCATTGAACGGCGACATGCCGCAGAAACAACGCGAGCAGACGATTGCCCGACTCAAGGCAAGCAAGCTCGACATCCTCGTCGCGACCGACGTGGCGGCGCGGGGACTCGACGTCGAACGCATCAGCCACGTCATCAATTTCGACATTCCCAACGACACCGAAGCCTACGTGCACAGGATCGGCCGCACCGGCCGCGCCGGGCGCAGCGGCGAAGCGATCCTGTTCGTCGCACCGCGCGAGCGCCATCTGCTGCGCGCGATCGAGCGGGCGACGCGCCAGGAGATCGAGCCGATGGAGCTGCCGTCGGCGGACACCGTCAACGACAAACGCATCGCCAAATTCACGCAGCGCATTACCGACACGCTCGGCACGCAGGATCTCGCGTTTTTTCGCGACATCATCGTGCGTTATCAGCAACAGCACGACGCCGATCCGATCGACGTTGCCGCCGCGCTTGCGCAGATCGCCCAGGGCGACAAACCGCTGCTGATCAAGGATGTGATCACGCTCGACAAGCGACCCCGAGACACCGAACGTAGCAGCAGCGGTCGTCCCGACACTAAAGGTCGTCGCGACACTAAGGACCGTCCCGAAAGGGACCGCAAGACGCCGCGGGCACCGTCGGTCGAATTTGCGCCGGGCACCGGCAAGGAGCTTTACCGCGTCGAAGTCGGCCGCAGCCATGGCGTGCAGCCGGGCAATCTTGTTGGCGCGATCGCCAACGAAGCAGGAATTGCGAGTTCCAACATCGGCCGCATCGAAATTTATGATGCGCACAGCACGATCGAGCTGCCGGAAGGCATGCCAAAAGACGTTTTCATGCTGCTGAAAAAGGTGTGGGTGTCCGGCCGTGCGCTGGACATCAGCAGAGCCGGTGGCGCGCCCACAAAGCCAGCGCGAAAACCCGGTTTCATCTCGAAGAAGCCGAAGAAAAAGTCCAACGCCGATACAAAGCGCGATCGCGTTCGGTAACCGCCCGATGACACGTCGGCCTTGCACCGTCGTTGGAAGCCGCGCAAGATCCCGCATCAACACCAGATTCGAACCCGGATCGATCCGATCGAAGGAGGAGTTTCATGAACGATATCGTTGCGAAGTTGGTCCATCGCGGGATGGGTCGGTAGACGAAAGCTGGCGCCGCGTCTCTCTTGTTAGAAGTGCTGAAGCTCCCCTGCTGCGTTCCCCCTCCCCCCATTCCGCTCGGTGACAAACCGGGCTCTCCGATTCCTCGGAAGCTCATACAAAAACAAGGCCGCGATCAGGAGATCGCGGCGGCCTGATCGATACGAATCGTCAGGTTTGTTGAAGGGCCTTCGAATGACAAGTCCGTACACATTGGCCAGCCTCGGCTGGCGAGCGTTTTTTCAACAGCAGCTGTCGCTCGATGAAGTCGAGCGAGGCCGCCCCGCGCGCGTGCTGACGGTGCAACGCAGCGGCATCACCGTCGGCGACACCGTCGGCGAACGGCACATGCCGCTCGGCAACCGCTGGTTCGAACTGCCCTCCGAGCAACGCCCCGCCGTCGGCGACTGGGTATTGCTCAGCGAACAAGGCGACTCGGTGGTGCGCCTGCTCGACCGCACCAGCGTGTTCACGCGCGTCAGTGCCGGCGTCAAGGCCGACCTTCAAGTCATCGCGGCCAACGTCGATACGCTGTTCGTCGTGACGTCGTGCAACGACGAGTTCAATCCGTCGCGGCTGGAGCGGTATCTCGCAATCGCGCTGGAAGCTCACGTCGAACCGGTCGTGATCCTGACGAAGGCCGATCTGTGCGCCGCGCCGGATGAATTCGTTGCGGCGGTGCGCGGCGTTCACAAGAGCGTCGCGCTCGAGTGCATCAATACGCTGGATCGCGATGCGATCGACGGCATCCGCGCGTGGTGCACGCCCGGACATACGATCGCCCTCGTCGGTTCGTCAGGCGTCGGCAAGTCGACGCTGCTCAACAGCCTCGCCGGCGAAGAGCGGCAGGCAACCGGCGGCATTCGTGAGTCCGACGCAAGCGGCCGGCACACGACATCGCATCGATCGCTGCACCTGCTGCCGAACGGCGCTCTGCTGCTCGACTCACCCGGCATGCGCGAACTGAAGATCATCGACGCGCAACAGGGCGTCAACGAAATGTTCGAGGACGTCGGCGAACTCGCATTGCAGTGTCGCTTCAACGATTGCCTGCACGAGGAAGAACCGGGTTGCGCGGTGCAAGCCGCAATTGCGTCCGGCGTGCTCGACGAGCGCCGCCTGACGAACTATCGCAAGCTCATGCGGGAGCAGGCGCGACACACGGACACCATCGCCGTGCAACGCCATCGCAATCGCCAGTTCGCGAAGCGCGTCAAACATGCAAACGCGGTGAAGGACAAGCGGCGCTGACGCGTCAACGCTGGGGCGCGGCCAGCGCTGCCAGACGTTGGGCGGCGCGCTCCATGTCGGTCAGCGATATGCCGGACTTGCTGAGGTTGTAACCGGTGATGTTGACGCCGCGCACGAGATAGCGCTCGACATGACCGGCGGCCATGTCGACGTCGATGATGTTGATGCAGCACGCGTCCTGCTCGATGCTGACCGCGCCCTGCCACGGCAGATTCATCACGTGGTTCAGGATCAATCGGTTAACGCCGCCATGAGCGACGATCAGCAATGTCCGCCAAGTCGGATCTGCAACGAGTCCGTTGAACGCGGGCAGCACACGGTGCTCGAAATCGATGAAGCGTTCGCCGCCGAGAAAACGCGAATCCGGTGCGGCCGCATCGGCCCATGGATTGGCGACGTGCCTGATCCAACTCTCCATGTCGGCGATCCGCTCGGGTCGCCCGCCGCCGCCGATTTCCTCGAGCGCAGGAACGATTTCGAGCTCCGGCGCGGTGCGCCCCGCCAGCACGAAGCCCGCGGTCGCGCGCGTGCGCGGCAAGCCCGAACAGACTGCGCGATCGAACGCGACGTCGGTGAGAACGTCACTCTGACGTTTGGCCTGCTCTTCGCCATCGGCGGTCAGGCCCGCTACGCGTGTGTCGGGGACCGGCGTGCCATCCGGCTTCAGGTACGCCGCTTCGGCGTGGCGCAGCAGATAAATCCGGCGGCGATCGGGTTCTTTGAACAACGTCGACTCCTGGAAAAGACCGCGCCGGGTCAGCGGCGCATCACGATCACTTCATAACGTCCGCGCGGACCGATGAACGACGAGGCGATCCACGACGTGATGCTGACGACCAACGCACCGAAGAGCGCAGCGCCGAAACCACTGAGGCGGAAGCCGTCGAGAAACCAGGCGACGAGCGCGAACATCCCGGCGTTGACGACGAGGATGAACAGACCGAGCGTAAGCAGCGTGAACGGAAACGTCAGCACGAGCACGACGGGCCGCACCAGCGCGTTGACGATGCCGAGCAGCAACGCGGCAACAACGAGCGGCCAGCCGCCGTTGATCTCGACGCCCGGCACCAGCTGCGACGCAACCCACAGTCCGAGCGCCGATATCGCAAATCTCAACACGAAGCCATTCATGGCGAGCTCCCAGGTAGTTGCGCGTTGACATCGATGTATTCCTGCACCGCGCGATCGAGCAGATCGAGCGGCACGTTGCCGGTGCCGAGCACGACGTTGTGGAAATCCTTCAGCGACAAGCGTTTGCCGAGCTCGCTTTTGGCGCGATCGCGCAATTCCAGAATCTTCAGCTGCCCGATCATGTACGCGCACGCTTGCCCGGGTTGGACCACGTAACGATCGACCTCGCTGCGTTCGATCCCGTAGTCGATCGCCTGCTGGCGCGTCCAATGCATCGCGTGCAAGCCGGTGTCGACGACGAGACGGCGCGCGCGGAAGAGCTCCTGATAGAGCTGTCCCAACAAACCGTTCGGATCGCCGTCATACCAACCCGACTCGGCCGCGAGGCGCTCTGCGTAGAGCGCCCAACCTTCCGCATAGGCCGAACTGGATCCGAACGCACCCAATTGGCGGAAGCGCGGCAGCGCCGTGTCTTCCCGCATCAGGCCGACCTGCAAAAAGTGTCCAGGCACCGCTTCGTGGTATGTGAGCGTCTTCAAGCGAAACCGCGTCATCCACTCGACGCGCCGCGGAAACATGAACACGCCGGGCCGTGATCCATCGGCTGCCGGCGGCATCGAACGCGCCGCTTGATCGGCCTCTTCGAAGCGCGAATATGGCAGCGCGATGACCTTCGCTTTGGGCCGCTTGTCGAACAGCGTCACCGCGCGCACCTGCGCATCCGCCAGGATCGTGTCGATGTCGTGCATGATCGCGGCGCGGCTCGCCTCCGACGTAGGATCGGGATACGCGAGCTCCGCCTTCAACACATCGATCCGTTCCTGGATCGATCCCTGGTCGCGTCCAAGTTGCTTAAGGACAGCATCCATCTGTTGTTCAATCGCAGCGACGCGCTCGAGCCCGAGCGCGTGGATCTCCTGCGGGGTTTTTGTCGTCGTCGTGTAGAGCCGCAGAAAATATCGATACGCATCGGCGCCCCCAGACAGGCGCCACAAGCCCGCGTCGTCGGTGGCTTTCGGCAATTGCGCCTGCAGCAACGCGATCGCGCGCCGCCACGCGGGTTCGACTTGGGTCGCCACCAACGCCTGCGCGGCGTCGTGAAATTGTTGGCGAGCGTCTACCGACAACGCATCGATCGACGTCATCTTCTCATCGAGCACCGTCACGAACGTATTGTTCGATGCTCCGCCGTCAATGAACTTCGTCAGTTGTGCGATCGTCGCGTCGAGGATGAACCGCGGCGGCAGAATACCCCGCTCACCGAGCTCCCTCGCATCCTGCGTGGCTTCATCCAGGCGCACCGGCGCCTGCGCGAGCGCCGCCAGATAGTTTTCGACGTCGCGCGGCGTTGCCAGTGGATGGAACGCAGTCAGCGCCCACACGATGCTGACGTTGGCGCCTTCGAACTGATCGATCGGAAAGGAATAGTCGAGATACGGTTCGCCGTCGACCCGCATCTGCAGTTGCCAACGCAGCAGATCAGCCGAGAGACGCTGCTCAGGGGTCAACGTCGCCGGATCGAACGTCGCGAGCGTGACGAGTCCACGCCGGGCGAACTCGATGCGCGCGCGTTCCGTCGCGATCGACTGCGAGGAGAGCTGCCGGTCGAGCCGATCCTGTTCGGCGCCGGTGAAGTAACGGGTGAGCGTCGCGAAGCTCGGGTTCGCGCGCATCCACTCGTCGGTGAATACCGTGAAGAAATCGTCGATCGACGTGGGAAGCGCGGAAGGAACCGCGCTGGATTGCGCGGAAGCGAAGGCGCTGCAGAAAAGCAGCGCGGCAAAACTCAGGCGCCGCAGGCTGATCATCTGTTTTGCTTCAGAGCGGAATCAACGTTGCCGAACGAGCCGCTCGCTGGTCATCGGTGTCGGCACCAGCGGCCGCTCCGTACCGCCGACGAGACTCGTACGCAGGTTGCTGATCAGATGCTCCTCCGCATATTCCTGCGTATCGAGCGCAAGGCGCTCCTGTGCGAGCTGCAGTTCGTGGACCACGTACATGACGAGGATCGACAGCGTCAACGCGACGAACGTCGAATTGAACGATACGCCGAGGCCGCCGGTCAGCGCGCCGGGGTTGTTGCTCGACAACGCAAACTGCGCGCTCTGCAACGCTTCGCCCAAGCCGCGTACCGTGCCGACGAATCCGATCGCCGGAATCGACCACGCGCCGAACCGGACCATCGCGAGTTCCGAATCCATGCGCGCGGCTTCGATCTCACAGACCTGGTGCACCGTGGTCGCGGCGTCCTGCACATTCTGCGTCGCGCCGAACCGTTTCAGCGCCGAGCGCAGCACACGCGGCACGACCGACTCGGCCAGCGACGGCGGAATCTGATCCAGCTGCCGCAGGTGATCGCGAACGTCGTCCGGCAGCACGCACGAACCGGGCGGCATCCGCATCAGGTCCTGGTCCAACAAGTTGCGGAAGCGCGAGACGCGCCGCCCTATGCGTCCCGCGAGCAGCAACGACCACAGACACATGATGATCGCCGCTTGCGGCTCCGGTTCCACGATGATGACGAGGATCGACCGTTGCGGCTGGTAGTTGGGATCGGCATCGACCGCCTGCTGCTGCGTCCTGGTCCACGCTTCGGCCGTGGGTCGCACGTAGATCGCGTACACAGCCTGGACGACCAGCGTGATGATCAGCAGCATGCCGATATTGAAGACCCGGTCGAACGTCTTGTTCGTTTCGAGATTATCGAAGAAGTTCGACACAGCGCTCAGAACGGCCATCGTGACACTCCAGTGTGTGCGGGCCATTGATCTGGCGGGATTTTCCGTCGTTCGCCAAAGCGTGTCCATCGCCCAGCGCAAATGACCTACCTGCGTTAGAACACGGCCCGCAGTTTCGGTTCATCGCCGCGTCACCGCGACAGCGCCGGTACAAAGCGGGAACAAAGCACTTCTCGCAGCCACGCGGCCAGGTATAGAGTCCGGCCATGGCGAAGATATCCAATGTGCTGCCGGATGACTGGCTCGCAAGTTACGTGCGCAATCAGGTTCTCGACACGCTGGCGCCGTCGGAGCGAATGCAGTTTCGCATGGCCTGCGGCCGTGGGTCCGAGGCGCTGCAGGAGTGGGCCAACGCGACGTTGCCGAAATACACGGCAATCTGGCGGCGCTTGAAGAGCGCCGAGCGACAGCGCCGCTACCGTTCGGTCCCGAGCACCGAGAAGTGGATGACCGATTGGCGGGCCGCGGAACGCACGCTCGGCAAAAACCTGACAACGATACTGCGGCGCAATCGCGCGACGCTTGGCCAATCGGCGACAGCGACTCCAGCCGAAGTGCTCGCGGCCGCATTGAATTGCCTGGATGAACGGCTCACCGGGCAACTCGCACGCGTATCCGCAACGCGAATCGACGATGTTCCGCACGGACCTCTCGGCGCCGACAGCACCCGCGCGCTACCCATCGAGCTGCGTCCGCGCACGCGCAACGCGCGGCCCGGCGAGGACAGCTGAGCCCAAGTGGCGAAGGTTCGGTGCGCCGGACTCGGTCACGAGTTTGCGGGCGACGACCGAAGTTATGACGCCGGGCGGCCTTCACCGAAGTCCTCCGCGAACATCTCCCAGCCGGCGACACACAGCGCGGCGATGATCGGTCCGATCACGAACCCCGACAGACCAAACGCCGTGATGCCGCCGAGTGTCGACAGCAGGATCACGTAGTCGGGCATCTGGGTTTCGCGACTCACCAGAATCGGCCGCAATATGTTGTCGACGAACCCGATCGCGACGCCCGCCACGACGAGTACAACACCTTTGACGACGGCGCCGCTCGCAAACAACCAGATCGCCGCGGGGATCCAGATGATCGATGCACCAACCGCCGGAAGCACCGACAGGATCGTCATCGCAACGCCCCACAACGCCGCACCGTCGATTCCCACCAGCGCCAGCGCCACGCCTCCGAGCGCACCTTGGACGACGCCGACCACCACCGTCCCCTTCAGCGTTGCGCGCGAGACATCGGCGAACCGGCGGAACAACCGGCGCTCGCGCTGATCGCCGAGCGGCAGCGCGCGCACCAGCCGCTCGATGAGCACTGTGCCGTCGCGCAGAAAGAAAAACACGAGATACATCATCACGAGGAACTGCACCGCGAAGCCCAACGTGTTCTGGCCGATGCTGAGCGCACGCGATGCGATGAAGCGGCTCACCGTGACTGCCGCGGTCGTGAGCCACTCACTGACCTTGTTGGCGTCGAATCCGGCCTGATCGAGCAGGCCGTTGGCGACCGGCAGTGCGCCTACGACCCAATGCAGCGGTGCGCGCATGTCCACTTCGCCGCTGTCGATGCGCTGGTACAGCGACAACGCCTCGCGCGCGACCGTTATTCCGACGAAGAACAACGGCAGGATCACAATCAGCAGAATGAGCAGCAGCACCAGCAGCGCGCTGAGCGAAGGCCGATTACCCAGCCGCTGGGACAACCGCAACTGTACCGCGTTGAACAGACTCGCCAGCAGCACGGCCCAGAACACCGGTTGCAGAAAATCCTGCACCATCCAGACGAACGCGAGCGTGCCGGCGAGCAGCAACACCAGGAAGAAACCGTTTTCCAGCGACAGTTCCCGCAACATGGGTGTCGGGCCTCAGTGAAAAAGCGCGCGCGCTTGCGGCGTGTAGGCGTCGACGAGCGCGCCGCAGAGCCCGATTCGCTCCAGTGCCTGATCGAGCGCGCGACGGCCGCCGTCGATCCGCGCAAGGCGCGGCTCGAACAGCGCGGCAACGGCATCCGCGCGTTGCGGCGTACAGTACGCCGACGTCATGCCGATCAGCATGCCGCGTTCGAACGTCGGCGTTTTATCGACCAGCTTGTCAATGTTCGCGGCGAACCAGGTCCAATTGCGCTCGGCCCCCTCCGCCGAGAACATCGATCCGATCAGACTCAGGAAGTCGTCACCGCGTATCGAGTCGTCGAGAACGAGCTGTTGCGACACCGTGGCGTCGTTGGCGCCGCCGATTGCGTCGAGTATCGCATAGCGCAGCACGGGATCATCGGTCCCTTTCAAACGACGCGTGAGACCGGCGACGAACTTCGCATCTCCATCCTGGGCTGCCACGCGCAGCGCCGTGTTGACGATGTTGACGTCGAGTTTGTCGCGCTGCAGCTGCCCGTCGGCGCCAAAGTACTCCGTCGCGCCGCGCGTCAGCTCCATCCGAATCTCCGGGTCGTCGGCGTCGAGCGCAAGCAGGCTGATCAGCGACGCCTGCGTGAGCCGGTCCTCATCGCTCTCGATCCCGCGCTCGCGCAGCCGCGCGAGCACCGCGCCGTACAGGTCGCGCATCCGCGTGCGCGACGCGGCAAGACCCGCGGGCTCGAGCGCGCGCAGCTGCAACACGCGCCACAACGGCATCGGACTCAGCAACACGTAGCGTTCGTCGCCGTTCAACAGTTGTGGCAGCCGATCGAAGTACGCCTGCAGATTTGCGTCGCCCGCGGAGACGCCGGCGACAAGTGCGTCGGCCAGCGACAACCGCTCACCCGGATCGAGTGCGCTGCGCATAACCGCGGTCAGCCGGTCGAGCCGCGACTCCTCGAGCCGCCAGCGGTAGTAACCCCGACCGCCGCGATTCGGCATCAGCCACGTCGGGCAACCATCGATCGAGTCGAGCGCAACCTCCATCGACGCCTGCGTCAACAGCACGCATTGCTCGTGCGCACCGTCGACCATTCCGTAACGCAGGCAGATCGGTACATTCCACAACTGACCCGACACTGCCTTCGACCCCACCGGTGCGAAGCGGTGCTGCGCCAACGTCACGGTGGGTACCTGCGCTCCGCAGTTGATTTTCACGTCGATCAACGGGGTTCCCGGCTGATCGGCAAACGTTGTCAGGATGCCGGCGAGTTCGCCTCTGCCCGAAGCCCGCGCCAACGACGCAACCAGGTCGCTCATCTGCGCCGAACCGCCGGCGTGTTTGTGCAGGTACTCGCGGATGCCGTCGCGAAATATCGATTCGCCGACGAAGCTCTCCACCATGCCGAGCACACCGGCGCCTTTCGCGTACGTGATGCCGTCAAAGGCGTTCGTGATGTCGTTGTAGTTCTCGATCGGTTCGCGAATACGCCGCGCGCTCGCAAGTGCGTCCGCGTCCATCGAACGCAACAACGATTGCACCTGCGCCTCGGCTACCCGATAACTCGGCCGCCAGCGCTCCACGATCTTGTAGCTCATGAACGTCGCGAAGGCCTCGTTCAACCACAAGTCGTCCCACCACAGCATCGTCACCGAATCACCGAACCACTGGTGTGCGAGTTCGTGCGCGGTCACGCTCGCGAATGCGCGCTGCTGGCGCAGCGGCGGGTTGTCGCCGAACAACATCAAGTATTCGCCGTACGTGATCAGGCCCGCGTTTTCCATCGCGGTCTGCTGCGTTGGTACTGCGACGAAGTCGAGCTTCGCAAACGGATACGGCTGCGCGAAGTAGTCCTCTAGAAGTACAACGAGCGCCGGCGTATTCGCCAATGCGTAGGTCATCTGCCGGCCGCGACCGCGCGCCGCAAGTCCACGCAACGGCGCCGACCGCGCCGCATCCGTGCCCAGGCGACCGCCGTCGACGACGTCGAGCGGTCCCACGGTGAACGCGACGAGATACGTCGGCAACGGCGGGGTCGGTTCGAACTGCACGCGTTTGGTGCCATCGGGCAACGAAACGACTTCGGCGATCGGCGTATTGGCGGCGACGGTGCTGCCCTTCGGCGCGACGATGTTGAGCTCAAACGGCGTCTTGAACCGCGGCTCATCGAATCCCGGGAATACCGCACGCGCATCGATCGGTTCGAGTTGCGTGAAGGCGTACCAGTCACGCCCGACGGGAACACGGAACAGTCCTTCGAGCAACTTGCTGAAGCGCCCGCGATAGCTGATGTCCAGTTGTGCGCTCTGCGGTTCGATCGGTCGGGCCAGCGTGATCCGCACGACGCCATCGGGCGTGACCTGTCGATAGGTCGCATCGATGCGTTCGCCGGCGCTGCGCAACTGCACCTTTTCGACGTCGAGGCCGCGGCCGTGAATCCAGAAGCCATCCGTGACGGCGTCGAAGCGGATGTCGATGCGCGCGCGACCGGTGAAATATTCGCGCTCGGGCAGCACCGTCAAGTCGAGCTGATAGCGCAGCGGCGTGACGGACGCCGGCAACTGCAGTCGCGGCGGCGCGAGCGCTTCGACCGAGCCGGCAACCGGCGTGGCCGCAGACGCGATGGTTGATGGCGCCGCGGGCGGCGCCGGCGGCATCGCAGCCGCCGGCTCCGATGCCGGCTCGCACGCGCTCGCCAGAGTCCAGATCAGAAGCCACAGTGCTGTTCGCAGTGGCGTTGCTCTTCGCAGGCGCGTTGCTTGGCGTGCGCCCACACTCAATCCTCGGCGGTGATCCGCCGCACCGTATAGCCGCCCGAGCGTTCGTCGGCTTCGAGTTCGAGCAGACCCCGGCTCTGCGCTTCCTCGAGCAGATCGTTGAACGACGCGAAGCCGTAATATCGCTCGTTGAACCCGGGACGGCGCCGGCGCAGCGCCTGCTTGATCATCGACCCCCACAACTTGTCGGAGTGGCCGCGTTCCGCATTGAGCGCGTCGGCAGTCTCGACGACGAGATCGAACGCTTCCTGCTGCGGCGGCGCGTCCTCTTTTTT
>CAYUMA010000440.1:0-1733 GCA_964445675.1 uncultured Pseudomonadales bacterium
GGGAAGTTCCTGGCGTAGGTAATCGTCTTGTATTGTCCAAACGGTACGTTGAATTCGCCGCGACTGTTGAACCGGCAGAGTCCGTTGTATCCGGTTCGATTCAGGAAGTAGAACAACGCTGCAGCCTCTTGGCTGTCAGATTTTCCTTCGTTGAGAAGGGTGTTGAATCGCTCGCGATGCTGATAGAAAAGCCGCTCCTGATTCTCAACGCTGACATTGATACGAAGGCCCTTCTTCAGCCACCGGTAGAAGTTGATGACGTGTGGATTTGCGTCGTTGAGCAGTGCTCGCTTCGGCTGCAGTCCGAGGGTCACGGCCAGTCCGCCGCAAAACGGTTCAACGAGTCGTCGATGGGAGTGGGGTTCCCACAATGGCCGCAGGTGCGGAACTTGCCATCGCTTGCCGCCAGCCCATTTCAGGGGCGGTTTCATCGGCTCCGATGAGGCTTCGACGGCGATGGGTGCGGATTGAGCGATCGCGGGCATAATTCCGAAGAGCAGTGTAGCCGAGGATTTCGCCCTTTGCTCGCCCCCTGTGAGGCGGTCGGCTCGCGTCGTCGGACGCAATAAACGAACCGTGTTACGCTCATTTGATAGTCTCGTCCGCGCGCGAAAGTGGCGGAACTGGCAGACGCGCCGGCCTTAGGAGCCGGTAGCCGCAAGGCTATGAGGGTTCGAGTCCCTCCTTTCGCATTCAGCCTTCGCCTCGGCAGGCTCGCGAAGGCTGTCTCGCCGAAGCTGCGAAGCAGCGAAGGCGGACGACCAAACAATGAAATCAGAAATCGTCGACGTGAACGAAACGCGCCGTGACCTCACGGTGGAAGTCCCCAGTACGGTCGTCGACGAGGCGATCGGCCATGCCGCCGCGAAGCTCGGACGCCAGGCGCGCATCCCCGGCTTCCGTCCCGGCAAGGTGCCGGCGACCGTCGTCCGCCAGCGATTCCGCGGCCAGATCATGCAGGACGTCGCCGAGTACCTCGTGGCCCAGGCAGTCGGCGAGGCCCTGACCGAACGCGGCGTCGAGCCGATCGCCACCCCCGACATCCAGGACCTGGTGCTCGAAGAGGGCAAGGCCCTGACCTTCAAGGCCTCGTTCGACGTGGTGCCGGGTTTCGATCCGGGCGACCTTGGCACGATCGAGGCGACCGAACCCGCGGTCGCGATCGAAGACGAAGCCGTGGGGCACGCGCTGGAGCGGTTGCGCGAGCGCGCGGCGCGCTACGAAGCGGTTGAGACCGGCGTCGTCGAGGCTGGGCACACCGTGGTGGTCGCGCTCGAGCGGCGGGGCACGAACAAGGAAGGCGTCGCCGGCGAAACCGAGAAACACGAGCAGGTCTCGATCGAGCTCGGCGCGCCGTCGAACCCGCCGGGCTTCGACGCCGAGATGATCGGGATGGCGCCGGGCACGACCAAGTCGTTCGTCCTGAACTATCCCGACGACTACACGATCCCGGAGCTGGCCGGCGGCAAGGTCGATTACACGGTCACGCTCAAGGAGATCAAGCAGCGCGTGGTGCCGCCGCTCGACGACGAGCTCGCGAAAGATCTCGGCGAGTTCGATTCGCTCGACGCGCTGCGGACGCGCGTGCGCGAAGACCTCGAGCACGAGGCCAAGCACGCGGCGGAGCGCCAGTTGCGCGCCGACGTGTTGAAGCAGCTCGCGTCACGCGTCCCGTTCGCCGTGCCGGCGCGCCTGGTCGAACGCGAGATCGATCGGCGGCTCTCAGACTTCGC
>CAYUMA010000441.1:0-1592 GCA_964445675.1 uncultured Pseudomonadales bacterium
CTCGCCGGCGACGCCGCGCACATCACACCGCCATTTGCCGGTCAGGGACTCGTCGCCGGTTTACGCGATGCAGCGAATCTGGCGTGGAAACTCTCGTGGGTGCTCAAGGGGCGCTGCGCGCCGAGTGTGCTCGACAGCTACGACACCGAACGCCGCCCGCACGCAAAAGCGATGATCGGGCTCGCGAAATTTCTCGGTCGGCTGATCATGCCGAGCAGCACGACGATGGCGATCCTCGTGCACGGGCTGATCCGGCTGCTGCGTCTGCTGCCGCCACTGCGTTCGTACTTCGATGACCTCGGCATCAAGCCGCAGAACACGTTTGCGCGCGGGCTGTTCGTGCGCGGCACAGCGCGTGCCCGCATCGTCCGCGGTTCGCTGCTGCCGCAGGGTTGGGTGCGCAATCGTGAAGGTGGTGTTTGTTTATCCGACGACGTCCTCGGCGCGGGGCTGACGTTGATCGGCTTTGGACTCGACGCGACCGAGCACCTCGACGACGCGTCGGCACGCGCATTCGCTAACGCCGGTGGTCGCATCGTTCAAATCGGTCAGCGCGGTCAGCGTCTGCACATCGGCGCGCAGTTCCATGAAGACCTGCACGCGTCGCTGACGCCGACATTCGCACCCATGGGTTGGGCCGCGATCGTGCGCCCCGATCGCACCGTCATGCACGACGGCCCGATCGCCGATGCTAACGCGCTAGTGCACGAGGCACTCGCGTTGCTCGGTGCGGCGAACGTCGTAGTGCAGCCATCCACCGTTGCCGTTTGAGTACACAGACCCATGCCTACATTGACGACCGAACAACCCGCACGCCACGGCAATCCCACCGTCAAAGCGCGCTCGCTCGCGTTCCTGATTTTTGAGCGGCCCGATCTCACACGCGCGGAGCAATTTCTGACGGACTTTGGTCTGCGTGTTGTCTCGCGCAGCGACGACAGCATCTACTTCCGTGGCATGGGCTCGGCACCGTTCTGCTATGTCGCGCGCCGCGCAGCGAAAGGACGCTTCGTCGGCTTCGGGTTGACGCTCGACTCGCGCGCGGATCTCGAGAAGTTGGCCGCACTGCCGGGCGCGTCGGCGATTGCCGCGCTCGACTCACCCGGCGGCGGCGCAGGCGTGCGCCTGACGGATCCATCCGGTTTTGAAGTGCATGCGGTATTCGGTTGCAACGCGGCGGACGTATTGCCGCACCGCGCGCCGATGACATTCAACGACGCCGCTGCGCCGAAGCGCATCAACGCGACGCAGCGCATCGACGTGGCGCCGCCGGAGATCGTCAAGCTCGGTCACGTCGTGCTCGAGGTCGCCGACTTTCAAGCGACGTGCGGCTGGCACACGCGACATTTCGGCTTCATACCGAGCGACGTGCAGGTTCTGCCCGATGGCTCGCCGGCAGTCACGTTCATGCGCCTGAATCTCGGCGCCGAACCCGCCGATCACCACACGCTCGCGCTCGCGCAGGGGTTCGCCGCGAAATTCAGCCACGCGGCGTTCGAGGTCGTCGACGCGGATGCGGTCGGCATGGGTCAACGCGTGTTGCGCGACAAAGGCTGGACACACGCGTGGGGCATTGGTCGGCACATTCTCGG
>CAYUMA010000442.1:0-4225 GCA_964445675.1 uncultured Pseudomonadales bacterium
CACACCCGGGCCCCTCCCCGAACGCCGCCACGTCCATCAGAACCAACACCTCGATTCGACGCGGTGGAAATATTTCCAACACCGGCCGGGCGACATCATCATTTCGACCTCGTACAAAGCGGGCACGACGTGGATGCAGACGATTGTCGCGAATCTGCTCTACCCCAACGGTGACATGCCGATGCCCGCTACACACCTCTCTCCGTGGATCGACTACCGGGCGTATCCGCTCGAGCTCGTGCTCAATCAAGTCGGCGCGCAGACCTCGAGGCGTTGTGGAAAGACCCATCTGCCGTTGGACGGCCTGCGTTATCACGCCGACGTCCAGCACATCGTCGTGTCGCGTGATCCCCGCGATGTATTCATGTCGTTGCTCAATCACTGGGGGCAACCACACGCCGGCGGCGTATTCGGAGATGAACGATCTGCCAGGGCGCGTCGGCGATCCCTTTCCTGTTTTCGAAGACGACGTTCATGCGCGTTGGCGCGATTGGATCACACGTGGCTGGTTCGACTAGGAGTCCGACGGTATCCGTACTGGTCGCATCTGCATCATTGCAGGACGTGGTGGCAATACCGCCATCTGCCGAATATCAAACTCGTGCACTACGCCGACCTCGACGGTGAAATCCGCGGCATCGGCCACTATCTCGGGATCACCGTGCCGCCGTCACGCTGGCCGCACGTGGTCAATGCGTGCACGTTCGAAACGGTGAAGCGCGACCCCGAAAAAGTGGTTGGCGACATGAGCCACGACTTCAAGGGTGGCGCGCAGACCTTCATCAACAAAGGCACGAACGGGCGCTGGCGCGGCGTGCTGACGAACCAGGATCTTGTGCTCTATGCGCGGGCGATGTCGGCGACATTGCCGGCGGATTGCGCGAAGTGGCTCGAGAACGGCGGGAAGTCCGTCATTTCATAGAGGAGACTCGCTTGAACAATCCGTTCGACTTGAGCGGCCGTGTTGCGGTCGTCACCGGCGCCGGCAAAGGCATCGGCCGCGGCATCGCGCTGTGCCTTGCCCGCGCAGGTGCCGACGTCGCCGTCGCTGCACGCACCGACAGCGACATCGAAAGCCTCGCGCAAGAGATCCGCGACCTCGGGCGGCGATCAATCGCGATCGTGACCGACGTGACGCACGCCGCGCAGGTCGAGCATCTCGCGGCACAAACGATCGCCGCGCTGGGGCCGTTCGCCATCTGGGTCAGCAACGCGGGCGGCCTGCCGGATGCGACGCCGCGCTACCTGACCCGTACGCCGGAAGATCGTTGGGACGCACAACTCGATCTGAATCTGAAGTCCGTGTGGACGTCCGCCGTCGTCGCCGCACAGCACATGAGCACCACCGGCGGGACAATCATCAACATCTCATCGCGCGCGGCGCACGGACCGTCGCTGAAGAACGGGCCCTACGCGGCATCCAAAGCCGCCGTGAACAGCCTCACCGCGACGCTCGCATGGGAACTGGCACCGCGCATCCGCGTGAATGCGGTCGCACCGGGTCCGATCCCGACCGACAACTTCAATGCATCGACGAAATTTCCGGAGGGTAAACCGCTCGAAAAGCTGCTGAACATTCCGCTGGGTCGGCTCGGCACACCCGACGATATCGGCAATGCCGTCGTGTTCATGGCCTCCGACGCCGCGAGCTGGATCACCGGGCAATGTCTGTACGTCACCGGCGGTCTGTAATGCGAGCGGCGATCAGCCCGTGTGCATCGATTGGGAAATGACCGCGAAGCCGTTCGATGCGGCAAGCCGCTTGCCGACCACGGCTTGATACTCCGGTGAGGTGTACCAGGCCTTCGCGGCGGCGGTAGAGACGAACTTGATGATGACCGTCTGCGGTCCCGGCGGTTTGCCTTCGATCGTTTCCGCCGCGACATCGAACGCCACGACCTCGCCGCCGTGTTTGGCGAGCGTCGGTCCCGCCCCCTGCTGGTACGTTCGGTAGCCAGCGGGATCGGTCACGACATACTGGGCAATAAAGTAGGCAGCCATATGCAGTCATCCTGGTTTGAAAAAATGGTTTGACCAATCGAGATCCTACGGGAAGCCGAAACGCGGTGGGAGTGAATTCCCATGCGCGATCTGAATTCGATGGGCCTGCTCGTCGTCGACTACGGCGATCGCTGCTGCGAATCGAGATACGCGAGCATGTCCGCAAAGCCGGGTTGTTGCTGCAGACCCGAGAACGCATTCGGCATCCGCACCCAGAGCAACATCGCGACATTGCGGTCGTCGATACCCCGGCGCAGATCCGCGAGCGCCGCGTCGAAGTCGCCTAGCGCGGCGTGCGCGTACAGGCGCCAGCCCGGGTTGACGTACTCGTCGCGATCGCGCTCCGCCATCGCGCGACGCGCCTCATCGGTGCGACCGAGGCGCGCGAGCGTCGCGATCAGGAACTCGGGATTCGAGGCACCCATTTCATTCCACAGCGGTTCGAACTCGGCGCGGGCCTGTGCCTCGTCGCCGTCGTCCAGCAGCGACCCGACTCGTTGGATTCGGCCGAACAGTCGAAACGGGCCATCTCCGCCGAGACGAATCGCGATGTCGAACTCGCGGCGCGCAGCCTCACGATCGCCGCTGCTGCGCAACGTTGCGCCGTATTGGAAATGGTCGACGGCGTCATTGGGAAACTGTTCGTTCTGCCGCGCCCAATAGCGCACCGCCTCGCGTGCATGCCCCCGCTGCATGGCGAGCTCCGCCAGGGCCGCGTTGAGCCACGGCGACTGCGGATCGATCTGGCGCACGCGAGCGAGCGTCGCCTCCGCCGCGCCGAGGTCGAGATCGACGTGCATCTGCACGTGCGCGAGCAAGCTGAGGAAAACGGGATTGGCAGGCTGCAGCGCCAAGGCGCGGTCGATCGACGCTCGCGCCTGCCGACCCGGCTGCGCACCCGTGCCGAGCTGTTCCATCGAATTCACCAGCTGGAGCGCGCGTAAGTAGTGAGCAGATGCGAAATCAGGATCGAGCGTGATCGCCCGTTCTGCGCCGTCGACGATCTGCCGCTCCGGCATCGCGACCGAGCCGCCGGCGCGCATCTGGTGCCAGAGGCGCGCTGCCGCCGCGTAGTTCGTATACGCCTCGTCGTTCGCGGTCTCACGTCGCGCCGTCTGCAGATCGTGGTCCATGTCGAGCATCGCGCTGACGGTGAGTGCGATCGCCTGCACCGCCTCGTCATGCTTGTTAGCCGGAGCGTGGGCCGCGAGATCGTAATTCTGGGACCAGATGTGGAAGCCATCGTTCGTGCGAACGAGCTGTGCAGTGACGCGCACCGACTCGTCCGCCTGTCGCACGCTGCCTTCGAGAACGTAGGCGACGCGAAGCGCGTCACCGATCGCCTTCACGTCGTTGCGGTCCCACGTCTGAAACGCCGACGTGCGCGCGGCGACCTTTAAGTCCGCGCGGCCCGCGAGGAAGTTGGTGATGTCCTCCGAGAGCGCGTCGCCCAGAGGTCGCAGTGCGGGATCGTCGCTCATCGCGACGAACGGCAATACCGCGATCGAGAGCTCGCTCATCGCCGGCGTGTGCGCAGCGTCGCGTCGCCAGAGGAAGTTGGATGCGATGGCTGCGACGAGCACGACACCGATGACGATGTCGAGGCGGCGACCGCGCTTCGAATATGCAGGCGCCGCGGCGTCGGTCCTGACCACGCCAGCCGGCGTGACGTCGTAGATCCACGCCAACACGAGCGCAATGGGGAAGCCGAGTGCGAGCCCGATGATGAGCGCCTTCTGTGACCACGCTGGCAAGCCGAGCGGCGCGAAGGTGACGTCGCCGATCTGCAGCAGCAGCCACGCGATCACCGCGTACATCGCCGCCACGCGAAACACGTGACGCCGTTTCAATTGCGCGAGGAACGAAGGTGTCTCGTCAGGCACGCGATCTCCTCCTTCGGAACGCCGTCAAACTAACGCACTTTGGCGGAAGATGCGTCGGCGTCGTTGCCTTCAAACGCATCCGGCTCATCGCGAGTCTTCCGATCCCTCCCACAAAGACCCCCTTGCGATCATCGTAGGCGCGATCGGACGGCTCGCGATTCCCGCTTTCTGCGCGCCGACCGACCCTGCTAGGCTGCCACGACCATGACCAACACCGCCGTCACCCAGATCAAACGCGTGCGCCACTTCAGGCAGATCCTGCTGTGGCCGCTGCAATTGATGCCGCTGCGCGAAGGTGCGCAGATCCAGCGGCACTGGGAAGTGCTCGAGGCCGCGGGTGC
>CAYUMA010000443.1:0-9162 GCA_964445675.1 uncultured Pseudomonadales bacterium
CGCCTTCGAGGTGCGCGGTGACGACGCACGCGTGCGCATCGATGGCCACGTGGGTCTGGGTGACGCGCCGTGGCTGGCGGACATCACGACACCGGCGCACAAGCCGCCGGAACTCCCCGCCGATCCGCTGCCCGTGCTGACGCCGGAGAATGTGCCTGTTGGCCGCGAGCTTCGCGCGCGCCGCGTGCCGTTGTCGCGCCTCGACGCAGAGGTGTTCTGCCGGGAAAAACAAGCCGAACAGCTCGCGTGCTTTTACGGTGAGGCGGCACGCATCCATCCGGCGTGGCTCGCGAATCAACCGATCTACGCGCTGCATCATTCGTTCAGCTACGGGCCGGCCATCCACACGAGCAGCCGCATTCAACATCGCCGCGGCGGGCGCGTCGGCCAGGACCTCGTCGTACACGGTCGCTGCGTCGACGCATTCGAGCGCAACGGACACCAGTACATCGTCAACGACGTCGACATTGCGGACGCAACGGGCGAGTCGCTGGCGGCGATCCGGCACACGGCGATTTATCGAGTCGCAAAAACAAGATCCTGATAGGGAACCCGTTGGGAACCCTTCGGGAACCCTTCGGGAACCCGGAATCACTCGCGCCGACGGCGAGTTACCGGCTTGACTTGTGGGCCTGTTTGCCGCGGAACACCAGCAGCTTGCTCAGCGTGAAGTTCACGCTCAAGCCGGCGATGGCGCCAGCCGCGACGCCGAGCACGGGGTTCTCGCGCACGAGCGCAAAGGCGCTGACGAGCCACGCGTACATCGCATAGTTGACGAGGCCGCCGGTGAGGTTCGCCATCAGATAGCGCAGCCACTCCGCGGCGATCGCCTGCGCGCCGTGCGCGCGCGTCGACGCAAATGTGATGCGCCGGTTGCCGTACCACGTGAACGTCAGCGCGACGAGATACGAGACCACGCGTCCCCGATAGTGGCCGGCGCCGAGCCACAGCATGACGTAGAGCACGATCGTGTCGATGACGAACGCGACGGTCCCGATGAATGCGAAGCGCAGGAACTCCGACTGCCACAGTCGTTGCATATAGCTGACGGACTCACTCATCGAACAACAGCCTCTCGCGTCAATGCGCACCACAGCAGTGGCTCGCCGATATTCGAACGGATTGTGGCGCAATCGGGCTGTGCGATCACCAATCCATCGGCGGCGAAGGCGGTGACGGCGCGCGCACGTTCGCGTTCGATGAAGACTCCGAATATAGGCCCGTCGTGCGCGTCGATGCGCGCGCGCATCCGATCACCCAATGCGGAATGCGAGGACGGCGAGTCGAGCCAGCCGTCGATGCGCAGGAACGCAATCTCTGGCGGAAATGCCGGCACGACGTAGCCCATCGGCTCGATCCCGGCCATCACCGCGAGTGTGCGCGCGGGATCCGCGATCGGCGGCACGGTAACGTCGACATACACATGCCGGCGGACACCGCCGGACGCACCGATCGCGCTCCAGCCGGTACCGAGCAGCGCCACTGCCCACAGCACGCCGAGCGCGCCCAAGCGGCGTCGTCGTTCGGAGAACGGCCACAACGAAAGCGCCAGCGCAATCAACAGCGGTGCGAGCAGCTCGAGCGTCAGCATGTAGCGGTAGATCGCGAAGATCGGCAGCCACACGGCATAGCTGACCGCAGAGACCGTGAACAACAACCGCATCGGCTGCGTCAGTTGTCGGCGCGTGAAGCGCGCCCACAGCAACGTCAGCGGTACGATCGCGTACGCCAGTGCAATCTTGATGTCGCGGAACGGTATGTCGTCTGCCGGCGCGCCACTCCCTACGAACCGGAGTGGATAACTCAGCACATCGAGCAAGCTGCGCGGTAAGAAACGCGGATCACGATACGACGCATCCAGAATCAGCGGCGAACCGACGATGTCGTTGAAATACGGAAAAAACGGATTGCCGGTCTCGCGCCACAGCGTGTACGCCCACACTCCACCGAAGATTGCAGCGCCGACTACGCCGCCAACACCGAGCGCGGCGAATCTACGCCAACGGTTTCGCAGAGGCGCGCGCAGCGCCAGTACGCCGACCGCCAACCCGATCGCCCATGGCGCCATCGTCAGCTTCAGACCGACAGCCGTGCCACCCAAGAGCCCCGCCACACCGTAGCGCCATAGTTCGTCGTTGGTCGATTGCGCGCCGCGCACGAGCAGCAGCAGTGCGAGCAATACGAACAGACTCACCGTCACGTCGTTGCTCGAATTGCCGACGATCAGCAGCATCATGCCGCCGGTGGTGCCGGCGACCGCCAGCGCAAGCGCGAGCCAATCTTCGCGCGCACCGGAAGGCGCGGGCAGCGCCGCACGCGCGATGCGATACACGAGAAGCAGAGCAAGACCATGGATGCAGCCAACGAGAAACACCACGCACCAGGCGGGCAGGATCTGCGCCGCTGCATAGACAGGCACATCCGCCAACGGGTTGTAGTACGTCGCGTGATGCGCGACCGCGACATCGATGCCGCTGCGTTCGTTCAGCCACGCGTACGCGTTGTACCAGTGATAGTTGCGGAAGTCCCAATCCGGCACGTGACCGCGGGCGAGGGTGAATACGCCAAACAACGGCACAAAGGCGCACGCGAGCGCGAACGGTGTGGAACTGCGAATCGAGCTCACGAGCCCTCCTTCAGCGGTCGCAGGATAGAGCTTTAGACGCACGACGGCTCGAATGCGGGGCGACCTCATTGAGTAACTGTTTTGTTACGCGTAGGATCACATCAGGACCATCGGGCGACGAGGGAAGACCATGGGAATCGCAATCAGCCTGCTGAACGTACGCCGGAGCATTCTGATCCAGGCGTCGCCGGAACGCGTGTGGCGCGAATTTCAATCGTTCGACAGCATCGGCGCGTGGTTCGGCCGCGGCCATCAACTGCATACGTTCGAACCGCGCCTCAACGGACACGTCGAGATGAGCGTCGAAATCGACGGCGTGCGCCAGCGTTATGGCGGATCGGTGGTCGTATTCGAGCCGACGCGCGAGATTACGTTCGAGAGCAACTGGAACGACGCGCCGCTGACGTGGCCGGTGCCGACGTTCATGACGATTCGTCTGACGCCGCTCTACGACGCAACGCATGTTGAGATCTTCCACCACGGCTTCGAACGCCTCGGCGTCGACGCGGCCGACAATCTGCAAGGCTACGAAGAGGGTTGGGACGTCAAACACCTGAAAGCGCTGAGGGCGATCGTTGAAGGCTAGAGACGCATTCACCGGCATCGCCGACCCGACCCGCCGCGACATCCTCGACCTGCTATTGGCGCGCGAGATCCTGGCCGCGGGCGACATCGCGAGTCATTTCTCGAGCGCGTCGCGCCCCGGCATCTCACGCCACCTGCGCGTGTTGCGCGAGTGCGGCCTCGTCAACGTCGAGCGGAGCGGCAAGACGCAGAACTACACGCTGAATGCGCAGCCGTTGCAGGAGATCAGGGATGGTTGGCTCGCGGGATTCGCGACGATGCAGACGCGCAGTCGCGCGGCATTGCGGCGCAGAGTTGAACAGGGCAAGGCGGGCGCAGCGCGGCGGAAAACCTAGGAATCACGAACCCGATATTTGCGCCGTGTGTCTGGGGCTTCCACGATCGCCCACCCTGCAAGACTGCGTACCTTGATCGCTACATCGAGGTACCGGCTCGTCACGGGAATATGCTTGGGAAGAAATGAAGAGTGGCGCGCCCGGCGCGATTCGAACGCGCGACCCTTGGCTTCGGAGGCCAATACTCTATCCAGCTGAGCTACGGGCGCTGGGGAGGGCGGCCATGATACGTAAGCGCGCCGACGGGCGTCCACCGGCGACCATCTACATCTATTCACCCGGCGATCAGTCGCCCGCCCACCGTCCACGCGTGACCGACATCACAGATCGTTCGTACTCGCTGCGCATTCGCGTCGAACCGCGACGCATCTAACTGTTTTTGCACTCTGCAGCCTCGATATTGAGCGTGCTGGAGCCTGAGCTCCCGCTCCTTATGAAGTCAGCGAGACATACAAAGGGATTTTGCATCTCGTGACGTTCTCCTTACTCACCGTCGCTTTCATAGCCACCGTCGCGGGACTCTGTTTCGCATTCGGCTGGACCGCGCGTCGCATTACGTCGACCAAAGCGGAAGTCGAACTCAAGCGCACCGTCTACGAAGCCAAAGGCGCGATCCCACAGCTCGAATCGAGCGTGCGCAATCGCGAGCAGCGCATCAACACGCTGCAAGCCGAAGCCCAGACGCTGCGCGACCGGCTCACCCAGGTGGAGTCGGCGTCAGCGGCGAAAGACACCGAGATCGTCAAACGCGATCGCGAAATCCGCCTCGCGCGCTCCGAACTGCAGATCGTCAAAGACGGCTCGGTCGGGCTCGAGCTCAATCCGGATCTGATTGATGGCGAACAGGCTGAATCCGCGACCGCGGCCGGAAGCGATCCGAAGCTCGCCGCCGACTTCAAGAAGCTCGAATCGCGCTACGACGCACTCAAGCGCGGCCTGATCCAGCGCGAAGACAAGATCGCCGAACTCGAAGCCCAATTGCAGGGCGGCGAAGGCAAACCCGCGTCGCGCATCCTCGAACAGGAACTGGCGGAGCAGCAAGCCGCGGCGGAACTGGCGCAAGCCACACTCGCTGCGCGCGATGCGACGATCCGCGAGTTGCAGGCCCGCATCGAACAGGACATCACGCAGCGCGAGCAGCTCGAATCGCTGACCAAGCGGCGCGGCGATACCAATCGCACGCTGAAGGACAACTTCGCGAAGCTCGAATCCGAGTTGCCGAAACTGACGGAACAACTGAAGGCGCGCGCCGACGTCATCGCCGAGCGCGACGCCAGGATCTCGGCGCTCGACGGTGAACTCACCCACGTCATTGCCGAAAGAGGGCAACGCGACACGACGATCATCAGTCTCGAGACAAAGCTCGCGGCGAGCGAGAATCAGATCGCGCAGCAGACCAGCAACATGCTGACCCAGCGCCAGCAACTGCGCGATGTCGAGCAGAAGGTCGACATGCTGACGCGCGAAGTCGCCGAGACGACGAAGGCGCTGCAGACGGCACAAGCTGCGTTGCGCGAACGCGACGCCACGCTCGTCACACGCGATTCACGCCAACAATCGACCGACGACAAACTGCGCGAACACGGCAACACCGTCGCGACGCTGCAGAACGCACTGAAGGATCGTGACTTCAGGATCGAAGGCCTGGTCGCCGATAAAGCGGCCGTCGAAGCGAGGCTCGCGGCCGCACTGGCGAACGCGAGCGAATCGGCCAATGCGTCACTGAAAGCACCATCGAGCGAGCCTGACGCCGCCGTCGAGGGGCGCGAAGCACGCCCGCGCGACACCGGCACGATCGCGGCACTGCGCAAAACGCTCGCGGTGCGCGACACCGAAATTGCCGAACTGAACGCCGCTGCGGCGGCGCTGAAAATGCAACTCGTCGCGGCGAACGCGCGCGCACAAGCCGGCGAGGCCGACGATGCCACGGCCGTGCCAACACTGGTAGCGCCCGCGGCCGGCGATCCGGAGGCGCAGACGGTTGAAGCACAACTGGCGGCCATGACTCAACGTGCGGCACGCGGACAACGGGAACTGAACGCCGCCGCGCGTGAATTGAAGACGCTGCGCACCCACGTCGCCGAACTCGAAACCCGCTGCAATTCACTCGACGGACTCGTGCGCGGCAAGGATGCCACGCTCGCGGAACGCGCCCGGCGCATCGAGGATCTGCAGGACCAGATGTTGCGCATCGAAGCGCGCGTCGACGAGCGCAATCAGCAGATCGAAAATCTAAAGAGAATGCGCGAGGAACAGCCGCCACCGGGCTCCGTGCCGCTGCGCAACAACAATAACCCGATTCAGTACACGACGACGCCGAAGCCCCAGTGATCGCGTCGCGGCGCTAAGCGCCGGTCAAATCACGATCGCTTTCCCGATCACCTTGCGCTCGATGATCAGCTTCAGCGCATCCGCAGTGCGTTCGAGCGGTACCCGGTGCGAGATGTACGGCTTGATCCGGCCGCTCGCGAGCCAGCCCAGCAGAATCTCGACGTTGCGCTTCGCCCACGCGGGATCGACTCGCTGTAGTCCGCCGACGGTAAAGCCGATCACCGACGCGTCTTTGATCAGTAGATGGTTGGTCTTTGCGACCGCGGCACGACCGCTCGTGAAGCCGACGATCAGGATCCGGCCGAACGGCGCGATGCAGCGCATCGATTCATCGAACACGTCGCCGCCGACCGGATCGTAGATCACATCCGCGCCGCGACCGCCGGTCAGCTCTTTCACCGCATCACGAAAACCGTGCGTGTAGTTGATCAAGTGATCGGCGCCGAGCTGTCGCACAATCTCGAGCTTCGCATCGGTCCCGGCGGTCGCGATCACCGTCGCGCCGTACAGCTTGCCGATGTCGACGGCGGCGAGCCCGACACCGCCGGCCGCGCCGTGCACCAGCAGCGTCTCGCCGGCCTGCAGATGCGCGCGCTGCATCGCGTAGTACGCGGTTGCGTAGTTCGAACGAAAGGACGCTGCCGCTTCGAGGCTCACGCCGGGCGGCAGTCGTGTCACGCGCGCCGCCGGAACGTTGACCTGTTCGACACAACCGGCCGACGTCAACACCGCATCGCCGACACGAAGGTCAGTCACGCCCGCGCCGACCTCGATCACGCGCCCCGCACCTTCGCCGCCAACGATGAACGGCAGTTGCGGTTTGACCTGATATTCGCCCTTAATCATCAGCGTGTCGGCAAACGCGACGCCACGCGCCTCGATTGCCACCTTCACCTGACCTTCGGCCGGCGCGCCGGGTTCGGGAATGTCGCGCACCACCAGATCATCCGGCGTGCCGAGCTTCTCGCAATAGACCGCTTTCATTTCGCTCCGCCTTCCCCGCTGAACAATGACTCAGGTGACCGCCGCTTGCGCGCTAGCTGCATCGCGCCGCGCGAGCGTGTCGAGGTTCTGCGCGTGCGTGGTGCGGTTGATGCGGTAAAACGCCATCAGCACGATCGCGATCAGGTAGAAGCCCCACAGTGCCGGGATGTACACCGCCGCCAGATCAAACAGCGTCTGCGTCGGCACTTCCCCGAGCCCGGCTTGCGTCGGGAAACTCACGTAGGCGAGCAATTGTCCGGCGACGATCACACCGAGGCCGTTGACCGCCTTCTGGGCCAGACTGTTGGCGGCAAAGAAGAGCCCCTCGGAACGGCGCCCGGTCGTGACTTCGCTGTCCTCGACGACGTCGGCGATCATCGCGCCGATCAGCGTGCCCGACATGATGATGAACATCACTTCGATCGTGTTGAACACGATCAGCGTCGGGTACAACGCTGCACTGTGATTTTCGGGAAACCAGCCGAGCATGCGCAGGATGAACGGCAACGGCGACATCACCACCGACAACGTCGTGACGATGATCGCGGCGCGTTTTTTGCCGATCCGTCGCGACACGAGTGGCGCGAGAAACAGCGCAACCCCCGCGGATGCGAAGTACGGCAGCTGCATGATTCCGATCTGCGTGCTCGTCAGCTCCCAGAAATGGCGCGTGAAATAGATGCTCAGGCTCGTCGAAATGCCCGATGCCACCGCGCCGAACAGCGCCGAGATGAAGAGTACGAGGAATGAACGATTCGCCAATGTCTCCTGCAACTCCGCGGCCATCGCCAGGAATCCCGTGCGCGTGCGCAGCGGTGGCTGTCTCAAATACGGAATGTGTTTGTGCGTGCCGATGCTCGACACGTAGATCGAAGTAAAAATGATCACCGCCGCCGCGAGGCCGTAATGTCCCCAGCCTTCGCGGTATTCGAGTCCACCCAGCCGCTCCGGCAGGAAAAACAGATAGACGAGCACCGCCATCGTCAGCCCGCCCCACCAGCCGAAGAAAAATCGGAAGCTCATGAATTGCGTGCGCTGGTCGTAGTCCTGCGTCAACTCGGCGACGAGCGCCGTCGACGGGATTTCATAAAACGAAATCAGGATCCGGATCAGGATCGCAAGCGACACGAAGTAGACGAACATCGCTTGCGGCGCCAGCTCCGGCGGCGACCACAGGAAGTAGTAGATCAGCGCGACCGGAACGCCGGCTGCATACATCAACGGATGCCGGCGGCCCCAGCGCGAGTGCAGATGATCGGAGACGTAGCCGATCCAGGGGTCGACGATAGCGTCGACGAGCAGCGCGATGAAAATCCCCAACGACACCCACTGAGGGGGCAAACCGACGACCTGGCTGTAGAAGAACAGCAACAGATAGTTGAAGCCGTTGCTCTTTGCGCCGTTGGCGACCGCACCAAAACCGTAGAACAGTTTGGTCGAGAGGTCCGCGGTGTTGTGCGCCACTGCCGGCGCCGGTGTTTGACTCATCGTTCGAGCCTAGCGCATTCGCCCCTGACGGGTCACCTTGGTAGGCTGTCGCGCAACGCATCGCAAGGAGACGCCGTGGACGCGATTCATCTGTATTCGGGGCCGACGCCGAACGGCCGCAAGGTCGCGATCATGCTGGAAGAGTGTGGCCTGCCGTTTACCGCGACATTCATCGACATCCTCAACGGGGACCAGTTGCGCCCTGAGTTTCTCGCGCTCAATCCGAACAACAAACATCCGGTGATCGTCGACCCGGATGGACCTAAGGGTCGCCCGGTGACTGTGTGGGAGTCCGGCGCGATCCTGATTTACCTCGCTGAGAAGTGCGGCACGTTGATACCGAGCGACCCCGAGCGGCGCATCGAAATGTTGAAGTGGCTGTTCTTCCAGGTTGCGAGTCAGGGACCGAACGCGGGGCAGTACGCGCACTTCGCGTTCTACGCGCGAGAAGAATTTCACTTTCCGTACGCGATCGAGCGTTATCGCAACGAACTCGATCGGCAGGCGGGGATTCTCGATGCGCACTTCGGGGTGCATGAATACGTCGCTGACGAATACTCGATTGCCGACATCGCGCTGTTGCCGTATGGCGCGTCGATGTACGCCACCGGCGACCGACCGAACCTCAACCGCTGGAAAAAAACGCTGCTCGCGCGCGACGCGGTGCGGCGCGGCATGGCCTTCATGGAAGCGCAGACACAAAAGGCCACCATTGCCGGCGGCATGCAGGGATTCACCGACGAGATGCGTTCGGTGCTGTTCGGTGAGCGTCAGTACAAGACGCGCCGCTAAAGCAACTCAAAGATAAGTCGG
>CAYUMA010000444.1:0-3557 GCA_964445675.1 uncultured Pseudomonadales bacterium
AACTGCACGCGGTGTGGATGAGCTGCGGTCTCGGTTCCGGCTGACGCATCCGTTCCATCCGCTGCGCGGACGAAAGTTCGAGCTGGTCGAGCAGCGTGGGAGCTGGGGTCGCAACTGGCTCTCCTTTCGCGACGACGAGGGGCACCTGGTTGCCGTTCCGTCGAGCTGGACCGATGCGCAGGAGCCCGATCCGTTCGTCGTTCTTGCCGCGGGCCGCTCGTGCTTCCGCGTGGACGACCTGCTGCGCTTGGCAGAACTCATCGAGGGCTCGAAGTCATGAGCCACGCTGGAGCATGTGCCGATGCCGGACGGGGCGGGTGTCAAGGCAATGATGCCGAATATGTAAACCAAAAGATGCCGATGATCGGTCGGCCACGGCTGGAGCGCGCGACGATGGCCAGGCGAATAAGCATTGATTTCAGCCAAGAATGGTGCATTCCTGTCAAGAAATTGCTTGACAGCAGCTTGCATGTGCACATAAATATGTTTACACACGAGGCCGACGAACCAGAACGTTCCTGTGGACGCACGCATGCCCAAGCTCAAACGTCACGACCCGAAGATCGACGCCCTTCGCGAGCAAGGCGCCCTCAACCGCCGCGCGGAGGCGGTCACCGATCCGCTCTTCCAGCAGGACGACGCGTTCTTCGACCGCCGCGATCTAGTTCAGCTCAAGTACGAGATGCTCCGCCGCGTGCGGACCGATCGTCAGCCGGTCAGCAAGGCCGCCGCTGCCTTCGGCTTGTCTCGGCCTTCGTTCTATCACGCGCACTCCGCCTTCGAGGCCGGCGGGCTGCCAGCCCTGCTGCCGAGGAAGCGCGGGCCTCGAGCGGCGCACAAGCTCAGCGTACCGATCGTCGCGATGATCGAACACGCCCTCGCGCACGACGCCACGTTGTCTCTGCCGGCGCTCGCGCGGCTGGTCAAGGAACGCTGCGGCATCGCCGTTCACCCGCGCAGCATCGAACGCGCGCTGGCGCGCAAAAAAAAACCTCGATGAGCGAACACGATCTCCCGCAGTACGTCCGCTCTGCAGCGGACCTCGGAGCACATTACGAGGCGTTGCGTCGCGAAAGGCTAGCCCAGGACCAAGTCGGCTCTGCGTATGCATGCGCGGGGCTGACCCTCTTGCTGCGCGCAGGCTTGGCCGCGTGGATCCGATCGGCTTCGATGCTCGCTCCGATGTCGAGGTCGGAGTCGCCCGCAGCTCCTCGCTCGGATTTCTTGTCGCCGGATGGACTGGCCAACGAAACGAACGACGGACAGACCCTCACCCGCGCAGCACGTGGGGAGTTGACTCGCTTGGTGGTCTCGATGGCCATGGGCCAGCTGAAGGAACAGTTTGCATGAACTCCGATACGCACTCGAAAGTCACCTCTCAGCACCTCAAGCGCAAGGCCTACCTTTACGTTCGCCAGTCGACGATGCGTCAGGTCATCGAGAATACGGAGAGCACGCAGCGCCAGTACGCCCTGCGCACGCGCGCCGTAGCGCTCGGCTGGCCGATCGACCAGCTCGTCGTCATCGATCACGACCTGGGCCACTCCGCAGCGTCGGCTGCGGACCGAGCAGGGTTTCAGACGCTCGTCGCGGAAGTCGGCCTGGGCCGCGCGGGCATCGTGATGGGGCTGGAGGTATCCCGCTTGGCGCGCAATAACGCCGACTGGCACCGCCTGCTCGAGATCTGCGCGCTCACCGACACGTTGATCCTCGATGAGGATGGCATCTACGATCCGGCGCACTTCAACGATCGGCTCCTTCTCGGTCTGAAGGGCGCGATGTCCGAGGCGGAGCTGCACCTGCTGCGCGCGCGGCTGCGTGGAGGCATGCTGAACAAGGCGCGGCGCGGCGAGCTGAAGACGCCGCTGCCTGCCGGTTTCGTTCACGACGAGCAAGACAAAGTGGTGCTGGATCCGGACAGTCAAGTGCGTCAAGCCGTCGGGCTGTTTTTTCAGACGTTCCGTCGCACCGGGGCGGCCACGGCGACCGCCAAAAGCTTTCGCAAGGACGGGCTGTTGTTCCCCCGGCGGCTGCGCTGCGGCGCCTCGAAAGGCGAGCTCGTCTGGGAAGCGCTGCACGTGAATCGCGCGCTGGCGATGCTGCGCAATCCCCGCTACGCGGGCGCCTACGCGTTCGGCCGCACGCACCAGCGCCAGACGCACGAGAAGCGCCGCGTGCTCGAACGGCTGCCGCGCGAGCGATGGCATGCGCTGCTGCAGGACGCGCACGAGGGCTACATCTCGTGGCCGCAGTACGAAGAGAACCAGACGCGGCTACGCGACAATGCAGTGGCCGTTGGCGCCGCGCATCCAAGCTGCCCGCCCCGCGAGGGACCTGCCCTGCTTCAAGGCGTGGTGCTCTGCGGCCTGTGTGGTAGGGGCATGACGGTGCGCTACCACGCCGTCGCAGGCCGCCTCGTTCCCGAGTACCTCTGCGTGGGACGCGGCAACAAGCACGCCGCACCGAGTTGCCAGACCATCCCGGGGGCCGGCATCGATCGGGCGATCGGACGGCTTCTCGTGGACGCCCTCACACCCGTGACGCTCGACATCGCGCTCGCGGTCCAGCAGGAACTCCAAACTCGCATCGACGAGGCCGGCGCCGTTCGCCGCAAGCAAGTTGAGCGCGCTCGCTACGAGACCGAGCTCGCTCGCCGTCGCTACATGCGCATCGATCCCGACAACCGCCTGGTTGCCGACGAGCTCGAAGCCGAGTGGAACACGAAGCTCCGCGCTCTGGCGGAGACGCAGCAAGACTATGAGCGTCGCAGTGAGGCCGACCGCAAGATCCTCGATGAACAAGCGCGCGCCCGGATCCTGGCCCTGGCCACCGACTTCCCGAAGCTCTGGAACGATCCGCACACCCCCGATCGGGAACGCAAGCGCATGGTGCGCATTCTGCTCGAGGACGTGACCCTGATCAAGGCGCAGGACATCACGCTCCAGGTGCGCTTTCGCGGAGGCGCGACGCGGACGCTTCGCATTCCAAAGCAGCTGAATGGTTTCCAACAGCGCAAGCTGCCGCCCGACACCGTGGCCGAGATCGACCGCCTGCTCGAGCACCACACCGACGGCGAGATCGCCGCCCTACTCAACGCGCGAGGCTTCCTGTCAGGCGAGGGCAAACCGTTGGATGGGCACCGCATCGCCTACGTTCGGCGCGCGTACAAGCTGAAGAGCCGCTACGAACGCTTGCGGGCGGCGGGCTGGCTCACGCTGAAAGAGGCGGCGGTCGCGCTCGAGATCTCTACCTGGACCGTCAAGCTCCGGCGGGCCGCCGGACGCGTCACGGGCCAGCGCGTCGATGACATGGGCCGGTGCCTGTACGATCCACGACTCGCCGAGCGACTTCGCGGCCCGCCCGGACGCAGGGTGCCCTCAACTCGTTCAAAGGAGGTGCAGTGTGACGCGTAGCTCAACGCGACGAGGGCGTCCCTGCCGCAGGCATCACAGTGCACGCGCACGAAACCATGCTCGAGGATGCCGCACTTGAGGTACGCCCGCAGCTCGCGCTCGACGAAGCGCGGCAGCCCGGAACCCTCGGCGAGCTCCGCGGCA